>NZ_JAOQKB010000003.1:79622-125414 GCF_025567215.1 Huintestinicola butyrica | reverse complement strand
GAATAGATCTTGGTACTGCCAACACCCTTGTGTATATGAAGGGCAAGGGCATAATCATAAGGGAGCCTTCGGTGGTGGCTGTGGATTCACGCACTGAAGAGCCTAAATATGTGGGTCAGGAGGCAAAGGAAGTTATCGGAAGAACTCCCGGCTCCATTACCGCCGTAAGACCTTTGAAGGACGGCGTTATCGCAGATTTTGAGATAACCTCCGCCATGCTCAACGAGTTTATACAGAAAGCTCTCAAGGGAAGCTTTTTCTTTACCAGAGCAAACGTTATCATCTGCATTCCCTCGGGCGTTACTGCCGTTGAGCGCAGAGCCGTAAAGGAAGCTGCGGAGAATGCGGGCGCAAGGCGAGTAAACATCATTGAGGAGCCTATGGCTGCGGCAATAGGCGCAGGTCTGCCCGTTTCCGAGCCTGCGGGTTCAATGATAGTCGATATCGGCGGCGGAACCAGCGAGGTGGCTGTTATCTCGCTTGGCGGCATAGTTACCTCACGCAGCGTAAGAATTGCGGGAGACGCTTTCGACAACGCTATCATCAACTACATCAAGAAAAAATACAATCTGCTCATAGGCGAGCGCACAGCCGAAAATGTGAAGATCGCCATCGGCTCCGCTTTCCCTCCCGACAGGCAGGACGGCGAGGAGGAAATGGAGATAAAGGGAAGAAATCTTCTCAACGGTCTCCCCGAGAACATCACCGTAACAAGCATTGAGATAAGAGAAGCTCTGGCTGAGCCTCTCACTCATGTTATTGAGGCTATCAAGACCACTCTGGAAAAAACTCCCCCTGAGCTGGCTGCCGATATCATTGACCAGGGAATAACACTGGCAGGCGGCGGTGCGCTTATCAAGGGCCTTGACAAGCTCATCAACCGTGAGACGGGTATGCCTGTGAACATTGCCGAATCCCCTCTTGACTGCGTTGCAACAGGCGCAGGAAAGGTGCTGGAGGATATCGAAAAGCTTCACGATGTTCTGAACGACGACGCTAAATACTATTAAGATACAATATCTGACGGAGCTTGAAAGGAGCAGGCGGCTTGAAAGAATTTTTTCACAGCGTAAAATTCAAAATAATAGTCGCCCTTATGGCTATATTGCTGGGAGCAATGATCTATTCCGTCACAACGGGGGGCTACTCATCGGGCAGCTCCTATATTTTTGAGACCGTGTTCGAGCCTGTCCGCAGCTTGTCCTCGAAGATATCCGAAAAGGTATCCACATCGCTGGATATGCTCATAAATGCGGAAAAATACTACAACGAGAACATTCAGCTGAAAGAACAGCTCAACAGCCTTTACAACGATGTTATCGACTACGACAAGGTGCTGGAGGAAAACCGTGAGCTGCGTGTTATGCTGGGGCTTAAAGAGGAGTACAGCGACTTTGAGTTTTCTCCCCCATGCACAGTTATTGCACGAACCACCAACGACCCCTACGCTTCCTTTACCGTTGACAAGGGCGAGAATGACGGCATAAAGCCCGGCGATCCCGTGGTCACTGAAAGCGGAATCGTGGGCGTGTGCTATGAGGTTTCCCGCTCCACCTGCAAGGTCAGGACGCTTTATTCCCCAAAGACCGCCGTGGGCGTTTACACTGTAAGAACAAAGTCCGAGGGCATTGTTGAGGGCGGCTATGACCTGGCTAAAAGGGGCAGGATACGCATGAGCTACATAAGCAAGGAAAGCGATATCGCCGTGGGCGACGTTATCGTTACCTCGGGAAGCACCAACTATCCCGCAGGTCAGCTTATCGGCACTGTTGAATCTGTTGAAATGGAAGCAAGCGGACTTTCCAAGTACGCTGTTGTAATTCCCGCAGAGGATCCCAACACCATAACAAGCGTGTTTGTTATAATAAACTATGAGCTGGACGAGGTAACTGCCATAAAGACAGGTCAGGAGGAGGCGGTGACCTCTTACGTTCCGGACACTGTTCCGGAAGCCGCTTCGGAAGTTGTTTCGGAGCAGAACGGGGAAGATCAGACTGCGGAGGCTTCCGATGAACATTGAGCTGAAAAAGAAAAAAGAGCAGCGCAATTATATCATCAGGCAGCTTATACAGGTGCTTCTGATGTCCTTTTCATACGTGTTCATTTCCACGGTGAATACGGGAAGCCCCTTGCCTGTGCTGCTTATCCCATGCGCCGTGTGCTATGCTGTCCGTGAGTCGCCGTTCAACAGCGCTCTTTTCGGTTGCGTGTGCGGACTTCTCCTTGACTCCGCATCGGGCACGCTTACGGGCTTCAATGCCATTATTCTTATGTGGGCAAGCTTGTTTATATCTTTGCTGTTCCATTACGTTCTAAGGCGGCATATACTGAACTTTCTGTGGCTCGACCTGTGCGTCATCGTCATACAGTCGCTGCTCCATTATCTGTTTTTCTATCGGATATGGAGATATGACCCATCGGGAGCGGTATTCAGGAGCATTTTCATTCCCGAGGCGATATATACCAACATTTCGGGCGTGATATTCTACTGGCTCACAGGGCTTATCACCAGGGGCTTCGGCACAGTTACCGAGCATTATATCGAGGAGAAATCCGATGATATTGTGAGAGAATAGCTGCTGCGCATGACATTATTTAAAAGGAGCATTGATATGAAACGACTTTCTGCCGCTTATTTTATATCAGTCCCCGTTTTTATTATCGCTTTTTCAAGTCTTGGCATTATCCTTTGTATGATTTTGCATATACCCATATTGGCGGCTGCGGCAGTGATATATTCGGCAGTTTGCTTTCTTGCGGGAAGATACCTTACCGCAGCAAGGCTGATGAAAGCACCCGAAAAGCCGTGGGCAGTGTATCTGCCCGCCCTTGTGCCGTTTGCGGCAGGGCTTGTTGTAAATTCATTTTCAAAGATACAATCTGACGGCTTACATAAAATATATAAAAGCGCTGCCGCAGAGATGTTTGCGTACCTGAACTTTTTTCAGACATTCCTTGTTGAAAAGGGGCTTGCTGCCTTTATATTGATAAATGCAGTGGGAATAATATGCTTTGCTGTTGGCGAGCGCAGAGCTGTAAAGGCTAATGGCATTGACAGGCCGCTCCCAGGCATCAAGCTTGCCGTTTCTGAGGTAATAGTCATTGCGGCTCTTGCCGCAGGCGGGGAATATGCAAAATATTACCACAGCCTTTCCACCGTAGATATTGACATGACAGATTACGATCAATATATTATGATGGCGGATGACCCTGCACCGACCTCCGAGGGCTATGGTTTTCCCTATGAACACGGTCTGTCAAGCGTTCCTCTCAGACCATACTATGTGGAAAATCCAGAAAATAAGCTGGCGCTTCTTACCGAGCCGTCAGAGTTTGTGATAACAGCCCCCGAAAAAATGCCTGTGCTTGACGGTGCAGAGGCAGCATATCCCGTTTATTCTGCGATCGCAAACGCTTGCTATGAAAATATCGGCGAGATACAGTCGGCAGCAAAGGAAAGCGGAAATGAACCGCCAATGCCCATACGCTTCACCAATACCGTAAAAGCATACGAAAGTCTTATTTCGGGCGAAACAGATATTTTCTTCGGAGCAATGCCCTCTGAAGCGCAGAAAAAGCTGGCGGAGGATAACGGAAAGTCGCTTGTGATGACACCTATCGGCAAGGAAGCCTTTGTGTTTTTCGTAAGCAGCGAAAATCCCGTTGATTCCCTCACTTCGGAGCAGATACGGGGCATCTATTCGGGAAAGATACGCAGCTGGAAAAAGCTTGGAGGGGATAATGTTCCCATTCTCGCCTTTCAGCGGCCGAAAAACTCAGGCTCCCAGACAATGATGGAGCATTTTATGGGCGATGTGGCATTAAAGGAGCCGCTAAAGGTAGAATTTGAAATGTCAATGGTGGGCGTGATAACCGCTGTGGCGGAATATCAGAACAAGCTTTCATCTATCGGATATTCATTCCGCTACTATGCTTCGGGAATGGCAGCCGACGGTGAAGAGAGCGGCATAAAATTCCTCTCCCTTGACGGAGTATGTCCCGATCCCGATACCATAAGGAGCGGAGAATACCCCATGACCACAAGCCTTTACGCCATATATCTTGAAGATAATGACAATGAAAATGTTCCACGTCTTGCCGAATTTATGCAGGGCAGGCAGGGGCAGGAGCTTATTGAAAAGACGGGGTATATCCCTCTTGAATAAATCATAAAGCAAACAGTACAGCGGCTCAGTCTCGGAAGCTTTTGAAGAAGCGCACGAACCGGGCGCCGATACTGATAAATGAAAGGAAGCAAATACATGGACCTTATCACCGCAAAAAAGATCAAAAAGGAATACACCTACTGGAAGTGGCAGATAAATGCCAACGAGACCTTTACCGAGGAAATGACTATCTTTACCCTTACAGGCAAGAACGTTACATATGCTCTTGCAGCTCTGGAAAGCGGTCATCTTGCACACATCTACTACGGTAAGAGAGCTGACGACGAGGATCTTTCCTACCTTATGAGACTGAACGAAAATCCCTTTGTTCCCAAGGTAAACGAGAGAGATATGGGTACCTTTATGGACACCACTCCCTTTGAATATCCCTGTCACGGCATCGGCGACTACAGGGAGCCTGCTGTTTCCATTATGGACGAAAAGGGAATGACCGCTCTTGACCTGCGCTTTGTTTCCTACGAGATAATCGACGGCAAGCCCGAGCTGTATCAGCAGCTGGAGGACTGCACTGTCCGTCTCCCCGCTACCTTTGCGGCTAAGGACGAGGCTCAGACACTGGCTATCACCATGAAGGACGCTCATTCGGGTCTTACAGCTATCCTTTACTACACTGTTTTTGCTGACCTTAACGCCATTACAAGAAGCGTAAAGTTTATAAACGGCGGCGACAAGGCTTTCAAGCTTACCCGTGCTCTTTCCGCCTGTGTTGATTTTGATTCGGATCAGTATGATTTCATCACCCTCAACGGCTCTTGGGCAAGAGAGAGAGTTATGGAAAGATGCAGACTTCATCACGGCAAGCAGAGCATCGACTCAGTAAAGGGTGAGTCCTCCCACCAGAATAACCCCTTTGCCGCACTTGTTTCCCACAATGCGGACGAGGATATGGGCGAGGCTTACGGCTTCAACCTTGTTTACAGCGGCAACTTCTTTGCCCAGGCAGAGGTAACTCAGCACAAGAAAACACGCTTCGTTATGGGTATCAACCACTTTGACTTCTCCTGGAAGCTGGAGCCAGCTCAGGAATTTACCGCTCCCGAGGTCGTTATGGTTTACTCCGACAAGGGTATCGGCGAGATGTCCCGCACATTCCATGACCTGTACAGACAGCACATTATCAGAGGCGAATATAAGGACAAGCGCCGTCCTATCCTCATCAACAACTGGGAAGCGACCTACTTCAATTTCAACACCGAAAAGCTTATCGACATCGCAAAGCAGGCTTCTCAGCTGGGCATTGAAATGCTGGTAATGGACGACGGCTGGTTCGGTCACAGAGACAGCGACAACAGCTCTCTTGGCGACTGGTTCGTATATGAAAAGAAGATAGACGGCGGCCTCAAGCACCTGGTTGACGAGGTAAACAAGCTGGGAATGAAGTTCGGCATCTGGTTCGAGCCTGAGATGATATCCCCCGACAGCGAGCTGTTCAAGGCTCACCCCGACTGGGCTATCCAAATAGAGGGTATGCCCATGACCCAGAGCCGTCAGCAGTATGTTCTTGACTACAGCCGCAAGGAAGTAAGAGACTGCATTTACGGTCAGATGAAGAAGATACTTGACAGCGCAAACATCGAGTACATCAAGTGGGATATGAACAGACAGCTTACCGAGGTTGGCTCCAACGCTCTTGCTTCCGACCGTCAGAGAGAGCTGTGGCACAGATATGTTCTGGGCGTTTATGACGTTATGGAAAGACTTATCACCGATTATCCTCACCTGCTCCTTGAAAACTGCTCAGGCGGCGGCGCAAGATTTGATGCGGGTATGCTGTTCTATTCTCCTCAGATATGGACTTCCGACGATACCGATGCTATCGAGAGACTGAAGATACAGCACGGCACATCTATCTGCTACCCTGCTTCCGCAATGGGCGCACACGTTTCCGACTGCCCCAACCATACCGTAGGCAGAACCACACCTTTCTCCACAAGAGGAAACGTTGCAATGGTGGGAACCTTCGGCTACGAGCTTGATGTTACAAGAATACCCGAGGCTGACAGGAACGAGATACCCGGTCAGATAGAGATGTTCAAGAAGTACAATCCCCTTATCCGCACAGGCGACCAGTACCGCATCGGCAACGTGTTCGAGGACAATATGTGGGACGCATGGATGTTTGTTGCAAAGGACAAGAGCGAGGCAGTATTCACCTTTGTTCAGGTCCTAGGCAGACCCAACTACCGCAGCAGACGCATAAAGCTCAAGGGACTTGACCCCGTAAAGCGCTACAAGGATCACGAGACAGGCGAGGTTCACAGCGGAGCTGCTCTTATGAACTGCGGTATCAACGTAAGCATTCACGGCGATTTTGCTTCCAAGGTGGTTTATTTCACAGAAGAGAAGTAAACTTGCTGTAAAATAAATCAAATATATACTAAAAGTAAAACGGCTGCCATTTTAAAATGGCAGCCGTTTTTTGTGGGATTATCATTCCGCCTCATAAAGCCCCTTGTCCGTAAGATACTCAATAATATAATCATAATCAAAGCGGGAATTTGCCCTTACACCGTGAGCAGATGCCAGCTCGGGAGTGTAGTCGGAAAGCTTATAAAGCCTTATATTTGAGTAGTTATGGTCGTAATGGGTAACTATGGGGATAAAGGTGTAGCCGCTTATTTCAGGCTCCCTGCCCTCGTCAACGGAAACATCAAAATCCAGCACGCCGCCGATAAGGTTCGTGCCTACCGACTGTGCGGAGATAAAGTTGCCCAGCGAATATGCGCATATGGTGTCTCCGCCGTCGCTGTTTTCAAATATCTCTATCTCACGGAGAACGTGAGGGTGGTTGCCGATGATAACGTCCGCACCTGCTTCCGCCAGCTCCCTTGCCTCCGTGCGCTGATAGTCCTCCACCACGCTGCTGTTTTCCGTGCCCCAGTGGAGAGATACCACGCAGATGTCCGATATCTCCTTTGCGGCGGCTATCTCGCTCTTCATCACGTCCGTGTCCGTCCTGCCTATCTCCAGCGGAGTATCGGCAGGGAGAGAAAGACCGTTCAGGCTTTCGGTATATGCAAGGAACGACACTTTAACGCCGTTTTTTTCCATTACCCGTATATTTTCCCTGTCTGCATGGTCACGGTAAGCGCCCACACGCATGAACTTGTTTTCGTCATAATATGCCAGGCAATATGTAAGTCCCTTTGTGCCCTGGTCAAGGGTGTGGTTGTTGGCGATGGTGAACACATCTACCCCCAGCTCCGCCATATAGTCCCCCAGGGCCTTGGGGCTGTTGAAGCAGGGATATGTGGAAGGCTCTATCATATCGTTGCAGATAAGCGTTTCCTGATTGAGCACGGTTATGTCCGCCGTGTCAAGCAGATCGGCGACCCCTGCATATGCGTATTCAAAATCATAGTCCTTGCCGCTTTCCGCCCCACGCCTTGCCGCCTGCTTGTAGATAGACGAGTGTATGAGATTATCCCCCAGAGCCGTGAATGAAACGGTCTTTTCTGTGATCACAGGCTCCGTTTCTGTGGTGATCTCAGTAGTGGCAGCTGTGGTTTCGGCAGCTGTAGTCTCAGCCGATGTTATGATAGCCTCGGCAGGAACATATTCCTCAGATATCTGCTGACAGCCTGTTAAAATTACTGCTGCACATAATATGCTTAAAATATTGTGTCTTTTCATCGTGTTATACTAAGAACCAATTAAAAAATTGGCGGTTAGTATCAATACCCCCTCCGATGTTTTTCATCATTATAGCATATAGTAATGACAAAGGCAATAAAAGCGGGGTTTACAATTTGATGAAATAATGTTACTTTTGGTATAGTTATACTATCTGTATAGTTTTGAGATCACATACATACCTTCTATTTGTACAACTATAAAAGGGAGAATGTTCAGCACCAGCATAACAATGGCCGGTATCAGGGATTTTTTCTGATAGAATTTTCCCTTGTAAAGATATAATATTCTTTCGCCGTATTCCTTTTGGCTGTCGGAAACATTAAGCTTTTCACGGCGCAGATTCCCGTATTCGTCGGTGTATTCTATGATAGGATAATAGCTGATGTTATCATCGTCATGCTCCTCAGCGTGATCCACCACCATTGCCGTCATGGGCTTGCCCTCTCTTATGGCAATTATCACCTTTATTGCCTTTACGGTAAGGTATATTATAAACAGTCCCCATAAAACCTTTATGATATTTACTACATCCATATTATCACCCATGATAATTTTACCGCTGCTGTGTAAAATCCGCTACCGTGTTTGTGTAAAAAAAATCGACCCCATGTAATTTCATGGAGCCGATTTTTTATTCTGTTTTATTCCGCAGCTTCTTCGTCCGCAAATGTGTCCTGACCGTCCTGAACGGACTGCACGGGGGGCTGAGCAGCAGGCTGAGAAGTATTGCCGTTGCCCGCAGTTTCCTCCATCTGAGCGATTATCTGTGAAATATCAATGAGCATGGAGCTGCTGTCGCCGCCTGCTACAGCGGGGAGCTTGCCGTCCCACTTGTCTATGTATTCCATTGCTATCATCTGAGGGGTTATCTGCTCGGATTTAAGGCGGTAAGCCTCTGCCTCTGCCTGAGCCTTGGCAACGGTCTGCTCTGCCTCTACCTTGATACGCTGGAGATCCTGCTCGGCTTTCAGCGCATTCTGCTGTGCCGTCTGCTTTGCTTCAATGGCAGCGTTGTATTCATCGGTAAATTCAAAGGTGATGATATTGAATATCTCGATATCAATGCCGTAGCTGTTTATTTTTTCGCCCAGCAGGTCTTTCATCTGGTCGCCGATGCTCTGGCGCTCGGTGATGAGCTGCTCTGCGGTGTATTTTGCGGTCACAGCCTTAACGCACTCCTGAATTGCGGGAGAAACGATGATGGACTCGAAGTCGGGGCCTACATTCTGATAGATGTCAGCCGAAGCGGAATTTCTCACCTTGTAGTTGAGGGCAATGGTGCTTGTGACTGTCTGCAGGTCCTTGGACGCTGATGAGCAGTCCACCTCTGCCTTCTGTACACGGTTATCTATCTGTACTACCTGCTGGATAAAGGGTATTTTAAGATGAAGTCCCTCTCCCAGCACGCTTGAAGATACCTTTCCGAATGTTACCACAACTCCCGTGTGGCCTGCCCTTACCGTGGTAAAAGCGCTGCAGCCGATAATAACGACTATCAGCAGCACTATTACGGCAGCGACTATCTTGCCTGCCTTTGAACCTGTCTTAACGTCAATAACGTCACTCATTTACACTACCCAAACCTTTCCTGTCGTGAGCGTTCCTCAGAAAGGAAGCTCGTCATTGTCCTTTATCTTGATGTATCCTCTGTTCTGCTTTGCAGCCAGAGCCAGCTGAACTATCATAAGAACTACATTTGCCAGTGTAAGGAAGAATGTGGTTCCCAGAATGATCTCTCTTGCGATAGAAAGTCCCTTGTTTGTCTTTTCCATAATAAATACCTCCAATAATTATTTGTCTTCAAGCTGCTTGAGAGCTTTTATTTCATCACGGTCGATCTTTACACGGCCGTCTTTTATTACCTTAACGTCCTCCTTGTCAAATACCACGGAGGGGTCATCGGATTTTTCGGGCTTTACTCTGAGCTTTCCTGTGAGAAGATTTACCTCCTCCACATAGCCCTTGAAATCGGGAGTTTTGACGTATGCACCGATCTTGGGCGTTACCTTCATCTGCTCCTCGTAGAAATCCTGCTCGTATTTCAGGCAGCACATAAGTCTGCCGCAGGTTCCCGATATTTTTGTGGGGTTCAGGGAAAGTCCCTGCTCCTTTGCCATTTTGATGGATACAGGCTGGAATTCGCTGAGAAATGTCTTGCAGCAGAAGGGCCTTCCGCATATGCCCAGACCGCCCAGCATTTTTGCCTCGTCTCTTACGCCTATCTGGCGAAGCTCTATCCTTGTGCGGAACACCGCCGCCAGATCCTTTACCAGCTCACGGAAATCCACTCGGTTATCGGCTGTGAAATAGAACAGGAGCTTGTTGTTGTCAAAGGTGCATTCCACATCTACCAGCTTCATATCCAGCTTGTGGGCTGCAATTTTTTCCTGGCATATCTTTGCGGCAGTCTGTTCCTTTGCCCTGTTCTGCTCAACTATTTTCAGGTCTTTTTCCGTTGCAATACGGATTATGGGCTTTAAGGGGGGGATTATCTTGTCGTCCTCCACCATGCGGCTGCCCATGACCACCTCGCCGCATTCCACGCCTCGGGCTGTTTCCACGATGACCTGCATTCCCACCTCGGGAGCGGGGCTGCCGGGAGCAAAGTAGTAGGTCTTGCCGGTGCGCTTAAATCTGACTCCTATTATTTCAGTCACTTCTATGACCAGTCCTTTCAAATTTATCTGCAAAGCTTTCCGCTGAGAACTGCCGCAGCCACCTGGGCGTTGCAGTTTCGGGTACATCTGTATGAAGCCTCGCAGATTGCGTCGTACATTGCTATCAGCCTGCCCGACGATATCCTTTCGGACATTCTCATCGCACCGCCTGCGGAGCAGCCGAGAAATGTCTTTGAGCCATACCTTGCGGCAGCGGCGTCACGGACAACACGGGAGAGCATCTCAAGAACGCTTCTCATTTCCTCACGGCTTGATGCGGCGCTGTTCAGCGTCACTGCCAGGGAATATTCGTTGCCTGTTATCATGGCTTCCACTGCTTTTTTTACAGCATCTGCGGATTTTTTCAGGTCAGCGTCGCCGTCCAGAAAATCCATGCACCTGCCTATGTTTCCGCCGAATGAGCCTACAGCCTCGCTTATCTGCTCCTCGGTGTATTTGCCTGTGTCCCTCAGTGCCTGCGCACAGTTTTCACGGGTGGCTTCGGGGACCTCCAGCGTCATTGAGCGGGAGATGAGCGTGGGCAGAAAGCTGTTCTTATTAACGGCTGTGAAGATGAAATACGCCGTGTCGGGGGGATCTTCCGTAATTTTCAGCAGAGCGTCCTGAGCGGCGTCCATCCAGCCCTCGCAGTCGGGGAGAAAATACACCTTTCTCTCGCAGTCGTTGGGAGCGGTGTAGCTGTCATCTACCACCTTGGTGCGCACATCGTTTATGGTGTAGATGCGTCCGCTTTTTTCCACGGTGATGAAGTCAGGGTGCTGACCGTTCAGCACACGCCTGCACTGACGGCACTGCCCGCAGGCATTGTGATTATCGCACAGCAGCTGCATTGCGATGTACTTTGCAGCCACCTTTTTGCCCGTGCCCTTTTCGCCTGTGATGATATACGAGTGAACAAAGCGCCCGCTTTTTGCCATGGCGCTTACAGGCCGCTCGATACATTCCTTTGAATACAGCTTCATATCAGAGCTTCTCGAAGCGCTCGATGTCCGTTACGAACACAGTGGCGCCGCCTACGGATACCTCCGCAGGGAAGGAAGCAGTAGCCTCCGCACGGCCCGAGGGAGTTGTGGGAACGAACTGCTTCCTTCTTCTGGAGCAGTTCCTGATAATGTCTATTGCCTCATCGACACGCTGTTCGTCGGTGCATATAAGGAAAGTGCTATTTCCCGACATGAGAAATCCGCCTGTGGAAGCAAGCTTTGTAGCGGAAAAACCGTTCTTTGTAAGCTCGGTTGAGACCTCGTGGCTGTCGTCGTTGTTGATGACCGCAAATATCAGCTTCATAGGATCATTTCCTTTGCATAAAATCAAATTTTACAGTATAGCAATGGTACAGCTATACATTATCATTTTACCACATTTACTTTAAAAATGCTATAGTTTTTCAAAATATTTATGCTTTCCCGGGAAAATTTTTCTCCGCCCACAACTGCCGCAATCCCTGGAGGGCAGCAGGAAACGGCTCTGGCGCATATTCTGCCTGCCGCATCGGATACGGATATTTCCTCGCTGTCCGAAAATGCCGCTTCACGAATGCTCATAGCCTTTTCAAGGGGCGAAAAGCTTTTTATCTTCGGCGTTGGGACAAATATCCTCGGCTGTGGGAGGTTTGATATCACCTTGCCTATGTATGTTATCTCATCTGCCGAAAGCCCTGTCAGCATAAGCACGATGTGGGTGTGGTCGGCGTATTCGCATTCTATCTTATATTCACGTAAAATGTCCGCAAGCTCCGTGCCCGTATATCCGCAGGGCGGGGTGAACAAAGTAAGCTTGCCAGCTTCCGTGTCCTCGGTGCGCCACACGGGGGAAAGGAGAGACTTTGCCTTATCCGCCGCAAGCTTCATCTCGTTAAAATATTTGCCTGCCCTTGTGTCCATAAAATCGGCACATTCGTCCAGGGAGCGCATGATAAGATATGAGGGGCTTGTGGAGCCGAACATGGACATTATCTCCTTGGCATAGCCCTCGTACTTTTCCGCTTTGGGGTTGTTTATATGCAGATATGCCCCGCCCGTCAGGGCAGGGAGAGTTTTGTGGGCGCTGTCGCAGCACATATCGACACCGTGGTAATTGGGGTGCATGGGCGGCTCGCCTATGAAATTAAGATATGCCCCGTGAGCGTTATCCACCAGCAGCATCACGCCGTGTTTATGGCAGATATCTGCGATTCCGTCTATCTCGGTTATATGCCCCAGATAATCGGGCGAGGTGAGATATACGCAGGCTGGGGAGGACTTTTCTATGGCCCTTTCCACTGCTTCGGGAGTGATTTTTCCCGAAACAAGGGTGTTTTCATATTCGGGATATATCCATTCCACCTCTGCGTCAAGGAACACGCAGGCATTGAGAAAAGACCTGTGGCAGTTGCGCACGGCAGCCACACGGCGGTTTTTGCCGTTCATAAGGCACATGGCAAGCATTGTGAAAATGCAGAGAGTAGAGCCGCCTGCGGAGTAAAGCGTCTTGTAGGAGTGAAATATCTCCGAGGTGTTTTTCTCGCTTTCGGCAATGATGCCGTCCGCCTCGAAAAGACTGTCGGCGCCTTTTATCTCGGTTATATCAAACTCGGTAAGGGGAAATTTTCCTTTGTGCCCCGGCATATGGGCACGAATTATCCCGCTCTTTGCGTAATTATCAGTAAAATCCTTTATGGGGGTGTTCATTGATTGTTCCTTTCATGTTACACTGCACCGATTTATTGTTTTTCCTGACAGTTCTGATGCTCCTGTCGGAAGATGTGCAGTTTGTTGTCGGGACTTGTGTATATGCGCAGAACTGTATCGCCTGCTTTGAGCGAGAACTGTGCTTCATTGCCGTCAGAGCTTTCCGCAGCCTGCAATATCACATGGGGAAGAAGCCTTTCAGCAATCTCACTCAGCAGGAACGAGCGCATCATTCCCGCCAGCCATACCGCCGCCGAAAAAACGATGACCATTACCGCAATATCCCTGCGCCTTAGTCCTTTCATAATGATTTCCTTTCCGAATTTATACTAAGCACCAATTAAAAACTATACAAAAAATTGAGCATGATCTTGCGTATATGGATTATGCGATGATTTTTTGTCTATAGTTTTATTGGTGATTAGTATTAAATCTGCTTTTCTGAATTTTGAAAACAAGGCTGATGATTATCTGCGCCGCAGCGCCCACAACGAATATGAGCCATGAAATTTCCCATCTGCGTGAAGCGAAGCTGCCGATAAAGTACACTATCACAATGGCAAGCCACATGATGGAGGTAACGCCGCCCTCGACTGCGGAAAGAAGCTTTATCCTGCTTTCGGGGTCATCGCCTGCCCTGCTGTATTTCATGATCTTTGAGGCGGTGTTCACTGCCACCGTCAGCGCAGCGCCTACGACAAAAATGAGCCATGTGACTGTCCAGCCGCCATAGAGGAAGCTTACAAGGAAGTAAATGATGACTATTGCCAGCCACATCACAGATATAACAGCGCCCTTTATTGATTTAAGGTTATCCTCTGTAAATACATATGCGTATTTCTCAAAAAGTCTGCTCTTGGGGGATATTTTTTCAAATATGCCAACCTCATGTACTCCCGAACCGCTTACCTGTGCGATAAGTCCGCTTACGTCGCCCATGGTGCCGATAACTGCGGTAAATGCTCTCTGGGGAGACATTCCCGCTTTTATGCAGTCGTCATATCGCTCGGAAAGATTGGAAAGTATCTCATCGTGAAGCTCTTCCAGCGCAGGGCTTGGAACAGCGTCCGCAAACAATCCGTCAACATATGCTTTAAGTGAATTTTTCATCGAATCTCATTCCTTTCATTATCTCAGACCGTACAGCCCCGGCGGGTCGGTCTCAAGTGCCTGCCTGTACAGACCTACAACGTCCCGTATGCCAAAGCACATATATTTGCAGCTGCCTATGTATCCCTCTCGGATAAGCCCCTTTTCATATGCCTGAGCCTGAATGGAATACCATGGCTTTACGGGCGGCTCGCCTGCTTCATTGGCGTTTCGTCCCCAGCCCGATACTGCAAATATCCCGTCGCCCGTGACAGTGTCGGGCATCATTCTGAAGGTGTCGGCAATTATGCCCATGGCGCTGTGCGTCCTGTTTTCGGGGAGAATTTTTATCTTTGAGGTGATGCCCGCTTTTTTGTCCTCTTCTGTAAGAGGAAGCTCGGGACTGAGCCGCAGAGCGGGCATAAAAATGCTGCCGTTATCTCCCACAGCCTCTTTCAGGGCGGAGATAACGGTCTCTGCTCCGCCGTCAACATATCCGAAGCTGCTCAGGGAGCTGTGGACTTCTATCTCGTCCCCTTTGTTTATCCCTGCCTTGCAAAAGCCGTTTATCAGGTCTTGCTTATTCAGTGCCATTTTCTTTCCCCTCGTTCCTGGGCGCATAAAGCAGGTTATCCACTACCGCCCTTGTGCGTTCCCAGTCGGAAATGTTTTCCTTGTACTGCTTCCGTCCCGCATCGGTGATGGTGTAGTATTTGCGCCGTGCGCCCACAGCCTCTTCGCCCCAGTAGGAGACGATGAGACCTGCCTGCTCCAGCCGCCTGAAAGCGCTGTAAAGCGTGGCTTCCTTGAACTCAAAGCGGTTCCCCGTGAGAAGCATTATGTCCTTGTTTATCTTATATCCGTAGCTGTCCCCGATGATAAGCAGGGAAAGTATTATTGTGTCCGTGTGACCTCGTATAAGGTCGGATGCAACTGACATCACGCACCTTCTTTCCGTTTATTTCCTATGCTATTATTATAATATTAGATACCTCGCCTGTCAAGGTATCTCGGCAAGTTGTAATCTGATTTTAATCTTTGATTGATTATAGTATAATATTACTGTAATTATACTTATAGTAATATAAAATGCCAATATCAAACTTTAAAGCATATATGTCGGAACGGCAGGGCATGATGTAAATGACAGGATTCTATCCCTGTACAAATGAAAGTTACCGAGCTGCAAATGATATGCTTGTACAAAACGAATCAACGAGGCGGCAGCGGCGACACGACACTGTTGAATAAATCGTGTAAACGAAAGTTACCGAGTCACAAATGATATGCCTGTACAAAACGAATCAACGAAGAGGCAGCGGCAACATGCCGCCAAAAATTAAGTCACAAAAAATAAAACGTAATTTTTTTATGTTTTTTATAAAAAGTGCAGACAAAACGATTTTTTTATGGTATAATTATACTAATTTAAAATTCTATTCGGAAAGGGAGATGTGCTACATATATGACCTATGAAAAGTCCTGCGGCGCAATAGTCTATCGCAAGCACCACGGGAACACGGAAATACTGCTTATAAAACACATTAACAGCGGTCACTGGTCTTTTCCAAAGGGGCACGTTGAGCAGGGCGAGACAGAGGTCGAGACGGCTCTGCGTGAGATAAAGGAGGAAACGTCGCTTGATGTCCTCATCGACCCCACATTCCGTGAAACTGTGACCTATTTTCCCAGAAAGGACACCCAGAAGGTAGTGGTCTATTTCATAGCCAAGGCAAAGACCTTCGATTACGTCCCTCAGGAGGACGAGATCGCCGAGATAAGATGGGTGGATATCGGTCACGCCGTCCAGATGCTCACCTATGAAAACGACAAGACTATCGTGAACAAGGCAAGAAGCGCTATATGTTTATAAAGAATGGCTGTATCGAAAGTATTTCTTCGATACAGCCATTTTTTATTATTTGAACTGATTCTGCTCAGGGTCATAGGTGAAGCCTGCGGCACTGAGCTTGTCCGTAAGCTCCTTTTCGGAGATGTCAAGATCGTCACAGAGACGTTCAAGAGAGGGATAAATGTCCCTGAGCTTGGTGTTTACCACGCTCATAAGCATGATGGGGTCGTTTGGCAGCATTTTGATTTTCCTTTCAGAGTGCCCTTATTCAAACTCCGCAAAGATGCTGTCGGCGCATTTGTGAAGCTCCTCTTCGGAGGTTATCTCTTCCGAGCGGAGCATTATGCCGCCCTGAACATAATCGGGCAGCGAGCCGAAAAATGTCTTTGCCTGCCTGTTTGAATTTAAAAGGGCGTTAAGTCCGTTTTTTTCCATAATATACATTCCTTTCATTGCATATGCCGTACATCGTGCGGCGTTAACATTATTATGCACATGAAAGCAGAATATATCAGTTCATAAAATCTCTTATGCGGTCGGCGTTTGCCTTGGCAAGGTCATAGCCCATTTTCCAGTAGCGCTCCAGCTCTGAGGTGTTTTTCTGGAAGCTGTCCAGCGCCTCGGAGGGACGGAATATCAGCGCCTTGCCACGTCTTTCCAGTTCCTCGCAGAACTGTATCTGATTGTTGTAAAGCTTGTGGCGGGCGAGGAGCGGCATCTCCATTGCGGGGTATTTTGACTTTATGAGCTGGCTCATGACAATATTGCCCTTGCCGCATTTTTTTACAAAGCCCTTGGGCTGGGTGAGGATTATAACCGTCTTTGAGCAGCCGTCTTTAAGCGCCTGCTTTACGCAGATGGGAGAAGCAAGTCCGCCGTCAAAATAGGGTTTGCCGTTTATCATTATGGGCGGAAAATAGCCGGGAATAGCGCATGACGCCCTGAGATACTGCCACTTGTCGGTGTCCCTGATGCCGTCAAAGCACTCAAACTTGCCCGTTTCGGCATTGGTCACGCCCACAAGGAAGTGGCCTTTGTATTTGTGATATTCCTCGTAGTCAAAGGGCACAAGCTTGTTGGGTATCTCGTCATAAACGAAGTCCAGTCCGAAATAGCTTTTGCAGCGCATATAATTCCCTGCGCCCACATACCGCTTGTCGTTGCGGTATTTTTTGAATATCTCAAGATTTCGTCCGAACTGCTTTGACACGTAGGAGGCGGCGTTGGATATTCCCGCAGAAACTCCCACTATGTACGGAAATTCGATGTTTTCTTCAATAAGAGCGTCCATGAACCCGGCGGAGAATGTTCCTCTGAAGGTTCCGCCCTCAAGTACAAGTCCTGTCATTTTTTTGCCTGCTTTCTTTTTTTCTTTCTATTATATCACCTGCGTGCGGGGGTGTCAATCATGAGATCTTTTCTTGCCATGATCTCAGCTCGGTAAGTCCATATCCTTTTATGTGTTCGGGCCGTTTGAGGAGATGCGTTCATAAAGCTGAAGTTTTCAAGTGATTTTCTGCTCATATATCGTTTTCAAGAAAGTTTTGTATTTTATCATGAAGAAACATCAAAGTCTCTTTATGATCAGACAAAATATCAGTTTCGAATCTTTCCTGACTCAAGAAGTATTCAACCAAAATCCTGTTATCATCCTGATACGATTCTAATAAGCTTTCTGTCGACAATGGATAAACTCCTGTTGAGCAAAAGCGTTCTTGTCTTAATGCAAACATGAGTGGCTTCAAAATGTATGTAGAAATTTTTTTATGCGTAAGTAATTCCTTTGGCTCATCTACACATATATAATGGCGAATACTCATTATAATATCTGCCATATTTTTCTTGTAAGATAACTGAATTTTTTCATTTATATTTTCAACTTCTATCGGTTGCTCACCATACAATAAAACGCTATTTAGTTCTGTAACCGCATATTCTGACCAATCTTCGAATATTTTACTTTTATATTCGTTTACTGATAGACTTTGAGTATTTATCTCCAACAAATCATAAGGTATCGATGTGTTTCTTGCACAATGACCAACAGTTTCTAAAACATATTGATTTATTGTACTGAAAATACAGAACACATCTAAATCCGAATTATCATTTGCATCGCCTCTCGCATAACTTCCCGTCAAATAAACCATTACTAAGCATTCGCCTAATCTGTTTTTTAAGGCTGATACAAACTCATTCAATACCTTCTCATAATCATAACTCACTTTATTATACGGTATCACTCTTCGCATAAACGATTCCCTTCATTATTTAGTCTGTTACTTCCGGGTCTCCAATTTCTTCATTCCCCAAATATACTTTATACGCTTTTCTTTCATACAAATTCATGATCTGCCTGCGTAATTTTGAAGGATATAAAGGTGTTGTATTTAAAGTCTCAATATCCAGCCAGTCATATCCAACCTGATTTGTATCACTTTGCAAAACAGCATTTTCAGCTTTTCCTATATACTCACACAAAAACACCAAATCGACCCGATGAAACTGTTCTCCATGTAAGCCTTCTATAACAAACGCCAAGTCTTTCACCTCTACCTGCAATCCCATTTCTTCTGCCACTTCTCTGCAAACCGCTTCAGGAAGAAGTTCCTCCGCATCTTGCCCACCGCCGGGCATAATATACCATTCTTCTTTTCCGTCATTTATTTTTATTGCCAACATCTTACCGTCTTTTATGATCAATGCTTTTGCCGCATTTCTTACAGTTCGTTCCATAATATCCTCAACCTCCTTAATACACATTGCACAGCCTTGGGCATCACTTTTTTCACTTCTGCACAGATGACTTAGAGAGCCGCTGATCGTTGTGTATTTTTCTCAATATGCTAGTCACTTTTGAGTTTGGACAATAATGCCACACACTCCACATGCCCCGTACCGGGAAACAGATCAACAGCCCTTACCTTTTGAAGCTCATACCCCTTGTCCGCAAGACAGCGGCAATCACGGGCGGCGGTGGCGGGATTGCAGGAGACCATTACAACACGCTTGGGAGACATCTTCACAATGCTGTCCAGGGTGAGAGCGTCGCAGCCCTTTCTCGGAGGGTCGGTGATTATAACATCGGGAGCTCTGCCCTTGTCGCACAGGAGCTTTGCCGCCTGTCCCGCATCGGCGCAGATGAAGTCGGCGTTCTCTATGCCGTTCTTACGGGCGTTGAGCTTGGCGTTTTCCACCGCCTGAGGGATTATCTCCGCACCTGTTATGTGCTTTGCTTTTCCTGCCATGGAAAGCCCTATGGTTCCTGCGCCGCAGTAAAGGTCAAGCACGTCCTCATCGCCTGTCAGCGCCGCAAACTCCGCAGCTATGCCGTAAAGCTTTTCCGCCTGAGCGGTGTTCACCTGATAAAATGACAGCGGCGACAAAGATATTCTGTTTCCGCACATAATGTCGGTTATGGTGTCGCTTCCGCCGAGAGTTATGCACCTGCTGCCCATGATAACGTTTGTGTTCTTGCTGTTTATGTTAAGTATCACCGACTTTATATCGGCGTGATTTTTCATAAGTATATCTGCAATGGACTGAAATTTCGGGTCGGGCTTTGATGATACGAAACAGACCATTATCTCTCCGCTGTGATATCCTCTGCGCAGATATATGTGCCTGAGAATGCCCTTTCCGCTGGCTTCGTCATATGCGGAGATATGCCTCTCGTTTGCAAGCTTCAGTATCTCCCTTAGCAGCTCGCCGAAGGTATCGGGCTGGAGAAGGCAATCGGTGCATGGCACTACCCTGTGGCTGCGCTGGGCATAAAAGCCGCAGGTGAGCCTGCCGTCCTTGTCTGTGGTAACGGGATACTGCGCCTTGTTGCGGTATTTGTCCGTTTCATCGCAGCCAAGCGGAGGCATAAATATCCCGCTGTCCTCAAATTTACCCAGGCGGATAAAGGCGTTCTTTACGATGTTGTTTTTGATATCCAGCTCCGACTCATATGATATGTGGCGGAAAACGCAGCCGCCGCAGGCTTTCTTGACATCGCACCCTCTGTCCTGCCTGTCGGGCGAGGGAGTGATTATTTCCTCAACTATGCCGTAGCACAGATTTTTCAGCACCTTGACTATCCTGCACGAGATAATATCGCCCTTTGCGGCAGAGGGCACGAAAACAGCCATGCCGTTTTCATGCCCCACTCCGCTGCCCTCGGCGGTAATATCCGTTATTTCAAGCGTGATAATATCATTCTTTTTTATTGTGATGTTCATTCCTTCCATTTGGGAGTTTATATTATGATTTTATAATCTCTCGCCGCACTTGCAGCAGTAGGTGTTGTCGGGAGCGTTCTTTGCGCCGCAGAACTCGCATACATGAGGCTTGCCGCTGGCGTCCTCAGCAAATTCCAGCTGAGCTTCCAGCATTTTTATTTCCTTGATAAGGCGCTTCATATTGCCTGTTTCGTCGGTGCTGTCCTTGTGCATGGAATAGCATACCTTGCCCAGCTCATAGTAGCGCTCTTTGAGCTTAACCCGCAGCTGCGCACGCTCAACATATGCCTTTGATACGTTGACAGCCTCATTTGCCTTGCCTGTTATCTTGTCAACAGCGTCCTTGGAAATTGCAACAATGTCATCAAAACCGTATTTCATAAAAATTTCCTCCTCTTGGTTACAGCTGAGAAAGGAACTCCTCCAGCTGCGGCTTGTATGCCGTCATTTTTTCGTAGCGTGAAATATACTCGTAGGGAAACTTGTAGTTGAAATGCCGTGTTATCTTGCCTGTGGAGTGGTCAATAAGCTTTGTGGAGCCGCCTGCGCCGCAGGCAATGATGTTCTGAGCCTCTTCCATGATGTAGATGTTGTAAAGGCTCTCATAGCCTTTCTTTGCGTAGCCCACATTCTCCAGATTGCCCACCGTGTTCTTCTGGCGGTAAAGATAATATGGGTCATAGCCTTTTCCGGTCAGCTCCGCAAAGGCGAAGTCCACCATTTCCGAGATGGAGTTATCCGTAAGATAATTCTTTCTCAGATCATCGGAGCTTTTGAACAGATCGGCAGAACGCTTTACCGTAAGGGTGTGAACGGTGATGCTTTCGGGGTCAAGTGCGGTAAGGCGGTCTATGGTCTCCTTAAAGCCCTCTGTGGTGTCCGTAGGCAGCCCTGCAATGGTGTCCATATTGATGTTTTTGAAGCCAAGGCTCCTTGCAAGGGCAAAGCATTTTTCCACCTGAGCTGCTGTGTGCTTTCTTCCCACAGCTTTCAGGACGCTGTCTATCATGGTCTGGGGATTTACGGAAATTCTTGTGGCTCCGTTATCCCTTATGGCGATAAGCTTATCTTCGGTGATGGTATCTGCACGGCCTGCTTCTACAGTATATTCACGAATTTTAGAAATGTCAATGTTTTTGGCTATTGCCTGCATTATTTTTTCGATTTCCTGTGCGGAAAGTGATGTGGGCGTTCCTCCGCCGATATATACAGTGTCGCAGAAAGTGTTCTTGCCACGGAGGATATTTCCCGTTTCCTCTATCTCACGGCAGAGCATATCCACATACCGGGGGATAAGCTCCTTTGCTCCCTTTGACTGTATCGAGTGGGAAACAAATGAGCAGTATGAGCATCTTGACGGACAGAATGGGATTGACACATAAAGCGAATAGCTCTTTGGGTCAAGGGTATCCAGCGCATTTTTCTGTGTCACGGCGGTGCGGTAGGAAAGCTCAAATTTTTCGGGGGAGATATAATATTTTTCTTTCAGCTTTTCAAATATCTCTTCCTTGGAAAGTCCCTCTTCAATAAGTGCGTTCACCTTTTTTACGGGGCGTATTCCCGTAAGGCAGCCCCATTTGGGCGTTACTCCCGTGATTTCGGAAAGCGCCTTGTAAAGCATCCTGCACAAGGATATCTCATACTCGCTTTCCTCGGGCAGCGGGAGAGATCTCTCGCAGGTCTTTCCGTGCAGGCAGGCGAGTATGTATAACTTATCCGATACGGATACAACTATCCTGTCCCCTTCGTCGGGAGCGGGCTTATCATATTCAAACTCAAAGCTTTCCAGCGGACAGAAGAGCTTCAGCACCGCTTCCGTCTCGTATTTGTATGTGTTGTTTTCAAAATATACGGTCATTGTATTATCTCACTTTTCTTATGGGGGAAAGTATTTTTCATGCTTCCCGTAGTGCTTTTTATTTTGCGGGCGGCAGGAAAGCAGTCTTATTCTGTCAGCCGATGTTTTATTTCTTTAAGCCATGTAGGGGGAGCTTCGCTGGTAAAGAGTATGTCCCCGTTGCGGTATTCGCCCACTTCTTCAAAGCCGTTTTCATTGTCATAGAAATGCGCTTCGTTGCAGTACGGAAGAACGGCAAGCAGGTCATCAAAACGGTTGGCATAGCGCCTTTTAACGTCGTCATCGGAGATATTGTGCCCGCCCTTGGCAACACGGTTTGCAATGCGCCGTATGCTTTCTTCCGATGAGCTTACAGCAACATAAAACAAACGTATGCAGTAATCTTTTTCACGGGCGGCGATTATTGTTTTCAGGGTCTTCTTTCCCGAAAGCGTGGTTTCCTGTGTGAAATCTATGCCTTTTGAAAGGCAGTCGTTTATAAGACGGACAGCTTCTTTTCCGCCTTTTATCCGGTCGCCGTTGTACTTGGCGTTCAGCATATCCGTGTCGATTATCATACCCATATCAGTACGCTGCTTTTTCAATACGCCTGTCAGACTGCTTTTGCCAACTCCGTTTACTCCGCCGATAATGGTGTAATACTTCACCCAGCTGCGCTCCTTTCGTTTTGATTATTCGCTATGTTTTTTTATTCCTCACCCGCAAAATGCTCCCATGCGTATTTCATATAAGGGTTGTGTGCCCTTTCCTCAAACATGGTGGAGTTTTCACCGTGACCCGAGAAAAGCTTGTAGTCGGTCTTGGTATCAAAATCATAAAGCATTGCCAGAGACTCATACATTGCCTTTTCGCTGCCGTCGGTCATGTCAGTCCTGCCCATGCTGTTTTTGAAAAGGGTATCTCCGCAGTACATATTGTCACCCAGGATATAGCACACGGAGCCGCTTGTGTGACCCGGGGTGTGGAGGACTTCAAATTCCAGCTCCCCTACGGTTACGATATCTCCGTCCTGTATCTCCGTTGCTTCGCCAATGGGGTCAACGGGAGGGAGACCGAAATATTCCGTGAGATTTGTCTTTCCGTTTGTGAGCTTTTCCCTGTCGGCGGAATGGATAACTATTTCCGCACCTGTTTTGTAGGACACATATGCCGCTGAGGCAATGTGGTCGCAGTGGCCGTGGGTGAGGAGGATCTTTTTCAGCTTTACACCCTTTTCGGCTATCTGCTTCAATATATAATCGCCGCCGTAGGGAGCATCTATAAGAGCACCGTTCATGTTCTCGTCCCAGATAAGGTACGAGTTTACCCCGAACTGGCTAAGAGGGGGAAGATTGAGCACGTTCATATTATTACCGCCTTTCCGAGGTATATTATCAGTATCAGTTTACGATACGTTCCACGCTGATAACGTCCTGCACCTTTCTCAGCTTGGAGATAAGCATATTAAGCTGCTGAACTCCTGCGATGCTGCAGGTCATGATAAGATTTGCGTTGCCGTTTTTGAGCATCTTTGTGGTCAGCTCGGAGACGGGTATGCGCATTTCCGCTGTGACTGCGGTAACGTTTGCCAGCAGAGAGATATTGTCGTAGGAAACAACGTCCAGCGTTGCCTTGAATATAGGATTGTCGTTCTTGGCTGCATTTTCTGCCCATGTGACTTCTACCCAGCGGTCGGTCTCGATACCGTTCTTCATTGCTTCAATATACTTGGAGCAGTCCTTGCGGTGAACGGAAACGCCGTGGCCCTTGGTGATAAAGCCGATGATATCTTCTCCGGGGAGAGGGTTGCAGCACTTGGAAAGCTTTACGTCTATGTTGCTCTCGCCGCCGACAATGATGCCGGTGTTGCTCTTCTTGGGAACAAAGGGAGCGGGCTTTGCGGCGTTGGGAGCGGAGTACTGCTTTGCGTAGCTGTCCTTGAGCCTCTGGAGTATTCTTGAAAGAATGATGCCGCCGTAGCCCACAGCCGCATAGAAATCGTCCAGCGTTGCGCAGTTGTGGCGCTTCATATCGTCTGCAAGGAACTTTTCCATATCCTCGGGGGGAACGTTTATGCCGTTACGCTTGAACTCGTGTTCCAGATCCTCCTTGCCCTTGGCGATATTTTCCTCACGGCGTTCTTTCTTGAACCATGAGCGTATCTTGGACTTGGCTTCGTTGGTCTTGCATATATCCAGCCATGCACGGTTGGGACCGTGGTCGGGAGCCTGAGAGGTAAGTATCTCAACTATCTCGCCCGTCTGGAGCTGATAATCAAGGGAAACAAGCTTTCCATCGACCTTTGCGCCCTTCATTCTGTTGCCGACCTGGGTGTGGATTGCGTAGGCAAAGTCGATTATGGTTGCGCCCGCAGGCAGGGTTATGATATCGCCCTTGGGAGTGAATGCGAAAATATCCTCGGGAGCAAGGTCGCTCTTGATGGTGCGGACAATTTCCTCAACATCGTCGGTTTCCTGCTGGGCTTCAATTATCTGGCGTATCCATGCCAGTCTGTCCTCCAGCTTATCCTTTCCCTTTATGCCCTCCTTGTATTTCCAGTGGGCTGCGATACCGTATTCAGCGGTGTAGTTCATATCAACAGTTCTTATCTGCACCTCAAAGGGGATACCCTCTCTGCCGATAACGGTGGTATGCAGGGACTGATACATATTTGCCTTGGGCGTTGCGATGTAGTCTTTGAAGCGGTTGGGTATGGGCTTGAACATATCGTGGATTATACCCAGCGCATTGTAGCACTCGTTTACAGTGTTGACTATAATGCGCACGGCGTAAATATCATACACTTCATCAAGACCCTTGCCCTTGATGAATGCTTTTCGGTAAATGCCGTAAACCGATTTTACACGTCCCGACATCTGAGGCTCGGGCAGACCCATTTCCACAAAGCGCTTTGCGATCTGCTCCTTGATGGAGTTGATGAATGCCTGACGCTCGTCACTGCGTATTTTAAGCATCTGCTCTATTTCGGCATATGCGTAGGGGTCAAGGTACCTGAACGCCAGATCTTCTATCTCGTCCTTGATAGTCCTGATACCGAGACGGTGAGCTATGGGCGCATAGATGTTCATGGTCTCCAGAGCCGTGTTCCTCTGCTTGTATGCGGGGCGGAACTGGAGCGTTCTCATATTGTGGAGGCGGTCGCAGAGCTTTATTATGATAACTCTGATATCCTGCGACATGGCAAGGAGGATTTTTCTTACGTTCTCTGCCTGCTGTTCCTCTTTGGTGAAAAGGGGTATCTTGCCCAGCTTTGTAACGCCGTCAACCAGCATTGCCACGTCCTGACCGAAAAGCTTTCTCAGCTCTTCAAGGGTGGTGTCCGTATCCTCCACAACGTCGTGGAGAAGAGCGGCACAGATAGTATCCGTATCCATACCCAGCTCCAGCAGGATATATGCCACTGCTACGGGGTGGGTGATGTACGGCTCGCCCGATGAGCGCACCTGATTTGCATGAGCCTTTGCCGCAAATTCATATGCGGAAATTATCTTGCTCAGGTCATACTGCTTTTCATCGTCAAGTATTTTCTGAATAAGCGAATCTATTGTATATACAGTCTCGGATTTGTTGAGCATATGCGCCGCCTCCTAAAGTATGTGATCACTGTGCCGCCAGCCGCCTGAGAGCTTCCATTATGGGAGCCTTCTCCGTGTCGGCTTTTGGTGCGCCCTGAATGACAGATATCCTGTCTGCGCCCTTATCGTAAGCCATAAGCCCCGACTGGGCGAATACGTCAAGGCAGATGAGAAATTTGCAGTAGTTCATATCTCCGCCAACCCTCTGGAACAGTCCGAAAGGAGAAATAGTGTCTTTCCCGAGAGCCTTATACACTGCCGCCAGGTCGGCTCTTTCGGGGGTTATGTGGGGAATGAGCCGCCTGTCGATACGCTCACCTCGCTTAAAGGCATAATATGCTTCCTCGGCTGCAATGAGCTTTGACTGATTTATGCCTTTTTTTCTTATATCGGCGATGCGCAGATTAACGCTTTTTCTGCCGCCGAAGGTGTTTATCTCGGGAGAAGCGATGACGTTCACCACATCTCCCTTTTTATATGAAAATTCAGCAGTTTTTGTGCCGAACATAAGCGCCGCAAATTTTGTGTTCCCGCCTGTGAGCGTGAGCTTGGTGTGCGCTCCGCCCGTAAGGGGGATAATGTCTGATATCACACAGTCGGAAATAAGGAAAACGGGACGGGGATTTGCTTCTCCGAAGGGTTCGAGGACGTTCAGTCCCTCGATGTTTTCAGCCGTAAGCTCACCGGGAGTTACCGCTCCGCAGACTGTCACCGCAGGTGAGAATGAAACGCCGTCGCAGGCAAGACCATGCGCAAATTCCTGCAGTTTTTCATCAAACAGCGGGATATTTTCCTCAGTCAGAGAAAAGCCGCCTGCGCCCGAATGTCCGCCGAATTTGGTAAGGGTATCTGCTGCAAAGCTCAGTGCCTTGAAGATGCTGAAGCCGCCGAATGAACGGGCGGAGCCACGCACCTCCGTGTCTCCCCTGTTGCGTGACATGAGAAAAACGGGTCTGCCGAATTTTTCCATGCACCGTGCCGCAACTATTCCCACAACGCCGTGGTGCCAGTCAACGCCGCTGAAAACAATCACACGCTTGTCCAGCACTGCGGGATTTTCCTTTATTTTTTCGTAGATATCCGCAAGAACTGCGTTTTCGTAATTTTTGCGCTCTGCATTAAGCTCGCATATCTTTTCCGCCAGAGCTTCCGCCTCATCGGGGTCTTCCTCCGTAAGCAGCGAGAGAGCGTCCGATGGAGAGCCTATCCTGCCTGCCGCATTTATTCTTGGGGCAAGCCCGAAGGCTGCCGATGCGGAGGTGTAGGGGGCTTTCAGCCCTGCTTTGCCGATAAGGGCACGAAGCCCCATATTTTCGGTGTTTTCAAGGTAATGGAGACCGTCCCGCACAAGCGCCCTGTTCTCGCCCGTGAGAGGAACAACATCGGCGACCGTGGCAACGGCGGCAAGGTCGGAAAACTGCTCAACAGCGCAGTCCATATCGCCGCCCTCCATGGCTGCAATGAGCTTCAGTGCAAGACCGCAGCCGCAAAGGTCCTTATATATCGAGGGGCAGTCGGCTCTGTGGGGGTCAACCACTGCAAGAGCATCGGGCAAATTCTCCCCGGGCTGATGGTGGTCGGTTATAACAAGGGCTATGCCAAGCTCCTTGCAAAGCTCCGCTTCGGCAACGGCGGCAATGCCGTTATCCACGGTGACGATAAGCCCCACGCCCTGCTCTGCCAGCTTCCTGACAGCTCCGCTGTTCATTCCGTAGCCCTCTTCACGCTCGTTGATGTAGGTCATCACGTTTCCGCCGATATCGGTAAGATAGCCTGACAATACAGCTGTGGCGGTAACGCCGTCGCAGTCGTAATCGCCGTATATGCAGATGAGCGTGCCGTTCTCCACCGCTTCGGAAACAGCGTCGCAGGCCTTGTCCATATCACGGATAAGGAACGGGTCGGAATACTGCTCATCATCATTCTGACCGAAGAAATCGGCAGCTTTTTCTATTGTATCAATGCCTCTTGAAGCAAGGGCTTTGGCGGCGAGAACGGACAGCCCTCCCTGTCGGGAAAGAATATCCGCAGCCGCAGGGTCGGGTGTGCCGATCTGCCATTTTTTTATCAAATAAATACCATCTTTCGTTGTAATACTGATCTGTATCACCGGATACGAGTACCTATAGCTACTCACAATATATTATAGCATTTTATGAAATAATAATCAAGAACATATTATGAACACGAAAACTGACTCTGCACGCAAAAAACCTCTCCGTTTCATGCCGAAAAGGAGAGGTTCCCTTATATTATTTGGTTTTCTTTGCCTGTTCCCCTGCTTCATAGAATGTTTCAACAGCAGTCTGCATTATCTCAACAGGTCTGTCAGTCTTGGTAAGCTTTATAGCAATGTACGGCTTATCCGCAGAGCCGTTTACCGATACTCTGCCGCCAAATGCCTTTACAAGCGCCTGAACCTGCTCCATGCCCGCTGTCTTTACATATATGAGCAGTGCATTGCTGCGCTGGGTTATCTCGGTTATTCCCGCCTTGCCTGCCATATTCCTTGTAAGTGCAACGGTGACAAGTCCCTGTATTGCTTTCGGAGGATCGCCGTAGCGGTCGATGAACTCGTCCAGCAGGTCGATGCTCTCTTCCTTGGTGGAAACTGCTGCGATCTTGCGGTAAGCGTCCAGTCTGCCTGCAAGGCTCTCGATATAGTCGTCGGGGATATGCGCCTCGATCTGCAGGTCGATAAGGCATTCCTCGGGAGTGCGGGGAGGTGTCTGTCCCGTTTCCTCGGCGATAGCTTCGTTCAGCAGCTGCAGATACATATCGTATCCTACTGCCTCCATATGACCGTGCTGGCGACCGCCCAGAATTGAGCCTGCGCCTCTTATTTCCAAGTCACGCATTGCCACACGGAAGCCGCTGCCGAACTGGGTGAACTCCCTTATTGCGTCAAGGCGCTTGGAGGCTATTTCGGTAAGCACTTTGCCACGCCTGAAAGTGAAATACGCAAAGGCACGCCTGTTGGAACGTCCCACACGGCCTCTCAGCTGATAGAGCTGGGAAAGTCCCAGATTGTCTGCGTCCTCGATGATAAGTGTGTTTACGTTAGGCACGTCAACGCCTGTTTCGATGATGGTGGTGCAGACAAGTATGTCTATCTCGTGGTCAACCAGCTCCGTCCAGATATCCGAGAGACGTTCCTCGGAAAGCTGACCGTGAGCCACGGCGATACGTGCGTCGGGGATAAGCTCGGCTATTTTTGCGGCGCACAGGTCGATGGTCTCCACACGGTTATGGATATAATAAACCTGACCGCCACGCCTCAGCTCCTTGTTTATCGCCTGGATTATAACGCCCATATTGTGCTCGATAACATAGGTCTGCACGGGATATCTGTCAACGGGCGGCTCTTCTATGACGCTCATATCTCTTATGCCGCTCATTGCCATGTTGAGGGTTCGTGGGATAGGTGTTGCGGAAAGGGTCAACACGTCAACGCCCGTAAACGCTTCCTTGAAGCGCTCCTTGTGGGCAACGCCGAAACGCTGTTCCTCGTCGATTATGGCAAGACCCAGATCCTTGAACTTAACGTCATTCTGCACAAGGCGGTGAGTGCCTATGACCATATCCACAGTGCCCAGAGCCACCTGTTTGAGTATCTCTTCCTGCTGCTTTTTGGTGCGGAAGCGGGACAAAAGCTCTATTTTAAACGGGAAATGCTCAAATCTTTTCAGTGCGCTCTGGTAATGCTGCCATGCAAGGACGGTTGTGGGCACAAGCACTGCGCACTGCTTGCCGTCCAGCATACATTTGAATGCGGCACGGAAAGCCACCTCTGTTTTTCCGAAGCCCACGTCTCCGCAGAGAAGTCTGTCCATGGGGGTGGGCTTCATCATATCCTGCTTTATCTCTTCTATGCAGCGGAGCTGGTCATCTGTCTCGGTATAGTCAAAGCGGGCTTCAAAGTCGTTCTGCCAGTCGTTGTCCTCAGAGAATGCAAAGCCCTTTGTTTTGCTGCGCTTTGCGTAGAGGGCAATAAGCTCGTCCGCCATATCCTTGACGGCTTTCTTTACACGGGAACGTGTTTTCTGCCACTCGTTGGAGGAAAGCTTGTTGAGCTTTACGCCCGTATCGTCACGGGGACCGATATATCTTGAAATAAGATCCATCTGGGTAACGGGCACATAAAGCACGTCCGTACCTGCGTATTTTATGGTGATATAGTCCTTGGTGATGCCCTCCAGCTCCAGCTTGCGAATGCCCTCGAATCTGCCTATTCCGTGGAGAGCGTGAACTACCAGATTGCCCGGGGCGATATCTGCCAGGGACTTTATTTCCTCGCCCTTTTTCTTCTTTTTGAGCTTCCTCTTGGAGCTCATTGCCTTTGCCTGAGTGATAAGGGCGGTCTTGATGTCGGGATAATCATAGCCCGATGACAGGCAGCCTGTGGTGATGAGAACTCTGCCCTTGGTAAGGGTGGTCTCCTCTGTCATTATGTCGCATGGAATGCCGTCATTTCTCAGATCCTCGGCGATTATGGGCAGAGTTTTTTCAGAGCCTGCCAGCACGATGACGGAGTAGTTGCGGTCGATGAACGAACGCAGATCCTCCGAAAGCTGACGTATCTCGCCGCCCCACGGAGCGGTCTGATAGGCGGTCATTGTCCAGAGCTTTTTGCAGCGGATATCGTTTGTGCGCAGGAACGTATCCATAAGCACGCAGGGGAATTTCACAGCTGTTTCGGAAATGCTCTCAAACTCGGCTATATAGCCGTCCAGACCTCTGCAAAGCTCGCCCTCTTCAAGGAGTATCTTCATGTCCTCATTGAACTGGGACTGTATTGCTTTTGCCTTTTCGCAGCAGCTGTGGAACTCACAGAAAAGCACAGGGCTGTCGGGCTTCAGGTAATCGAAGATAAGTGCGGGCTTGTCATATGCCAGCGGCAGATACTTGTCGATATTTGCAAGGCTTACGCCGTTTGAAACATTGTCTGCGTCCTTGGCAAGGTTTGAGCGCACAAGCTCGGTGCGCTTTCCTCTTACTCCTGCGGAGAGGGCGTTTATCTTCTGTACAAGTGCGTCTGCGCTGTTAAAAAGCACCTCGCCTGCGGGGGGGATAATAAGCTCGTCTATCTGCTCGGTGCGGCGCTGGGTCTCGGGGTCAAAATATGCAAAGGAATCTATCTCATCGTCCCACAGCTCCATACGGACGGGCATTTTCTCCTGCACGGGGAAGATATCCGCAATGGAACCTCTCACGGAAAACTGGGAGGGGCTTTCCACCTTGTCGCAGCGGGTGTAGCCTGCGGCGATAAGGCGGCTTATGAGGTCGGGGAGCTGCACGGAAGTGTCCCTTGACAGCTTGATTGTGCGGTCAGCCAGCACATCGGGAGGGATAGTGCGCTGCATTACCGCCTCCGCCGAAGCACAGACTATTTTGCAGCTGCCGTCTATGAGCCTCGCCAGCACGCACAGGCGCTGGTATTCATATTCCTTTGAAACGCTTTCCACCCTTGCCAGAGTGATGTCCTTTGCGGGATAGATATATGCGGCTGTTTCATTTTCATTCTGGGAAACGGCATACATTTCGTTTATATCATCGCAAATACGTTTAGCCCCTGCCTCGTCATCGGTGATGATAAGGAGAGGGGCGCTTTCTTCCGAAAGGGTGCTTATTATAAGTGCCAGCTGAGCCTTGTGTATGGACGAAAGTCCAGACACAGCCAGTGGGTAATATCCTCGTTTTAATGTGTCGCAGATGTCCTTTATGTCCGACTGAGACATAAGCACGCTCTGCATTTTACCGAAAAGTGAGTTGTTCATTTTCCGCCTGTCTTTCTTATCAGTTGAAAAGGTTCATTGCCTTGTCGGTCTCGCCCTTGACCATAAGCTCTATGGCTTCACAGGCGTGCTCGGTGGATTCGTGCATCTTGGGGATATCCTCCGAGGGAAAATTGCCCAGCACCCAGTTTGCCAGGTCATAGTCCTTGGAGGGCTTTGCGCCTACGCCTATCTTTATGCGTGGGAAATCCTGAGAGCCTGTAAGATATATGATGGACTTTATGCCGTTATGGCCGCCGTCGCTTCCCTTTCGGCGAATGCGCAGCTTGCCCGGTTCAAGGCTTATATCGTCATAACATACTATCACATTTTCGATGGGTATCTTGTAGAAATTCATCGCCTCCACCACAGCTTCTCCGCTGTTGTTCATAAATGTGGAGGGCTTCATTACCAGACATCGCTTGCCTGCAATGACAACATCGCCTGTAAGGGACTTGAATTTCAGCTTCTTTATGTCAAATTTATATTTTGCCGCCAGGGTATCGACAGTCATAAAGCCTGCGTTGTGGCGGGTGTTTTCATATTGTGCCCCTGGGTTTCCCAGACCTACAATGATATATTCCACGGGACCTGTCGGCTTGGGGACTTTGTTTTTGTTGAGCTGCTCGAATACATCAAAAATACTCATTTTATTTCCTTCCGTTTACACAAGCTCGGTAACTCATATTTATAAATACCTTTAGGCGGCATTAACGATGTTAGTGCCGCCTATGTATCTTTTATTTATTTGGTTTGATATACGATATCAGTTATTGAAAAGAGGGGAAATGGGTCTGTCTGCGTAAATTCTCTCGATAGCCTGAGCAAATACAGGAGCAACGGGGAGAACAGTGATCTTGTCGATGTGCTTCTCGGGAGGGAGTGCGATAGTATCAAGGATAACAACTTCCTTGATAACGCTTGCCTGGATCCTCTCAATAGCAGGGCCTGAAAGAACGCCGTGAGTTGCACAAGCGGTAACGGATCTTGCGCCGCCCTTTTCCATGATAGCCTTTGCAGCGTTGCAGAGGGTACCTGCGGTGTCGATCATATCGTCAACGAGGATAACGTCCTTATCCTTAACGTCGCCGATGATGTTCATAACTTCGCATACGTTTGCCTTCTGACGTCTCTTATCAACGATAGCAAGAGGAGCGTCAAACTTAGCGGCAAAGTTTCTTGCTCTGGTTACGGAGCCAAGGTCGGGAGATACGATGATGGTATTGTCCTTGATGTCCTTGAACTTCTCAACGAAGTAGGGAACCAGAATGGGCACACCGAGGAGATGGTCAACGGGAATGTTGAAGAAGCCCTGGATCTGTGCGCAGTGGAGATCCATTGTGAGGATACGGTCAGCGCCCGCAACGGTAAGCAGGTCTGCCATAAGCTTTGCAGAGATGGGATCTCTTGCCTTAGCCTTTCTGTCCTGACGTGCATATCCCATGTAGGGGATAACTGCTGTGATACGGCCTGCGGAAGCTCTCTTAAATGCGTCGATCATAATGAGAAGCTCCATCACGTGGTCGTTTACAGGGGTGCTGGTGGACTGAACAACGAATACGTCGGAACCTCTAACGCTTTCCTTAATGGAAACGCTTACCTCTCCGTCGGAAAAGGTAACGACCTCGGACTGACCGAGGGGAAGTCCCAGCGCCTTTGCGATGTCGGCAGCTACCTGGGGATTGGAGTTTGCAGTGAAGATTTTGATATCCTTACCGTGAAGATTCATTTTTCTTCTCCTTTTCTATAAATAAATTCCAAAAATATGGGGCTGTTTTATGCGCTGCTCACAATCAGCGCCTGTGCCTTTGAGGTATTATTTGCTGTGGTTCTTTTCTATCCTGCCCTTGAGCTTTCTGAGACCGAAGCCCTCTATTATCTTGGCTGTTCCTCTCTCAACTGCGAGAGAGCCGTCGGGAACGTCCTTTGTAATAGTGGAGCCTGCGCCTGTATATGCGCCCTTGCCGATCTTTACGGGAGCCACAAGGTTAGTGTTGCAGCCGATGAAAGCATCGTCGCCGATAGTGGTGCGGAACTTCTTTTCGCCGTCGTAGTTTACGGTAACTACGCCGCAGCCAAAGTTTACGCCGCTTCCCACGTCGGAATCGCCAACGTAGGTAAGATGTGCAACAGCGGTGTTTTCACCGATAACGGAATTTTTGATCTCAACGAAATCGCCGATCTTAACGCCCTTGCAGATCTTGCTTCCGGGACGTATCTGAACGAAAGGACCTACCTTTGCACTGTCCTCGATCTCGCTGTCGAATGCCTGAACGGAGTTAAGGGTAACACCGTCGCCAACTGTGCAGTTTTCAATGATGCAGTTGGGGCCTATTTTGCAGTTTTCGCCGATAACGGTGTTTCCTTTGAGGATAACTCCCTGCATGATAGTCGTACCCTTGCCGACCTTTACGTCCCTGCCGATAGTAACGCCGTCGGTGCAGGTAAATTCGACACCCTCGTCCATCAACCTTTCTATTATAGCAAATCTTGCGGTATTATTCAATAACAAAAGACCTTTTCTGTCATTTGCACCTAAAACCGCATCGGAATTTGAAGAAATATAGGCATCTGCACGAAATTTTGCGCTGATAAGGATATAAACCGAGTCGGTAAGATAATATTCTCCTTGAGAATTGTTGGGCTTTATCTCACCAAGGGCATAGATGAGCTTTTCAACTCCGAACCAATATGCGCCTGAGTTTATTTCCTTTATCTTCTTCTGTTCGGGAGTGGCATCCTTTTCTTCCACGATGCCGTAAATGCCGTCATCATGGCGGAGTATCCTGCCGTATCCGTAAGGGTTATCAAGCTCGGCGGTTATAACTGTAACGGCGTTGTTTTTCTCCTCATGAAGAGAAAGTGCTCCAAGTATAGTATCCTTGTCGATAAATGGAGCGTCTCCGTTAAGGATAAGCACGTTGCCGTCAGCACGCTCCTTGAGCCAGTCTATGGTCATCATCACCGCATGGCCCGTGCCCATTCTCTGGGGCTGGAAAACGGTGTGATACTTGCCGTCCAGGTGCTTTTCGATGACCTCGTGGTTGAAGCCTGTTACCACGCAGATATCTGTTATGCCTGCGTCCTCACAGGCTCTTATCGCCCAGTCCAGCATGGGGAGACCCAGAACCTCAAACATGGGCTTGGGGAGATCTGACTTCATTCTCTTGCCCTGTCCTCCTGCGAGGATAACGGCGCAGTTTTTAGAATTATTACTCATAGTATAAATTCTCCTGATTATAAAGAACTGTAAATTGCACTTGCTTTGTTATAATATACTTTATGTATTATAAAACTTTGATTATACATCAAGTATCTTAAATTACTGCTTCTGCCATCGGTAAATAAATACTTAAAGTATATTGTGCAAAATCAATATACAGGCTGTAAAAATATGGCGTTCTGCCAATATGCCTTTCAAATATTATTATGCCACAGTTTGATGGATATTTCAAGTGCATTTTACTTTAATTGTTCTTTATTATAGAAAATCACAATCTTTTGGTCAAAATAGCCAAAGATACGGGCTCAATTTTTCTGCTATTGAACAGTAGAAAAATACATATATTTCTGTTATAATATAGTTATGTTCATGGCAGCACAACAATGCACTGTTATATATGTGGGAAAAAGATGTAAATTGTTGCAATTCTCAAATTGCGGCCGTGAAAAAAATCTATATTTATATGGAGGTAAAATCCAATGGCAAAAAAATGGGTCTATACTTTTAAAGAAGGTAATATGACTATGCGTAACCTTCTCGGCGGTAAGGGCGCTAACCTTGCTGAAATGACCGAGATAGGTCTTCCTGTTCCTCAGGGCTTTACTATCACCACCGAGGCCTGCACTCAGTACTATGAGGACGGCAGAAAGATCAACGACGAGATCATGGCTCAGGCTATGGAAGGCGTTGCTTGGATGGAAAAGGAAAACGGCAAGAAGTTCGGCGATCTTAAGAATCCCCTTCTCGTTTCCGTTCGTTCCGGCGCAAGAGCTTCCATGCCTGGTATGATGGATACAATCCTCAACCTCGGTCTTAACGACGACGTTGTTGCTGCTATGATCGCAGGCAACTCCGATCCTAAGTTCGAGAGATTCGTTTACGACTCTTACAGAAGATTTATCCAGATGTTCTCCGACGTTGTTATGGAAGTCGGCAAGAAGTACTTTGAGCAGCTCATCGACAAGATGAAGGAAGAAAAGGGCGTACATTACGATGTAGAGCTCACCGCTGCTGACCTCAAGACACTTGCTGAGCAGTTTAAGGCAGAGTACAAGAAGCAGCTCGGTTCTGACTTCCCCTCCGATCCTGTTGAGCAGCTCAAGCTCGCTATCGAGGCTGTATTCCGTTCTTGGGACAACCCTCGTGCAAATGTTTACCGTCGTGACAACGATATCCCTTATTCCTGGGGTACTGCAGTTAACGTAATGCCCATGGTATTCGGTAACCTGAACGACAACTCCGGTACAGGCGTTGCCTTCACAAGAGATCCTGCTACAGGTGAGAAGAAGCTCATGGGTGAGTTCCTCACTAACGCACAGGGCGAGGACGTTGTTGCAGGCGTTCGTACTCCTATGCCTATTGCTCAGATGGCAGAGAAGTTCCCCGAAGCTTATGCTGATTTCATCAAGGTTTGCGATATCCTCGAGAACCACTATCACGATATGCAGGACATGGAGTTCACCGTTGAGAACGGCAAGCTCTTCATGCTCCAGTGCCGTAACGGTAAGAGAACCGCTCAGGCTGCTCTGAAGATCGCTTGCGACCTCGTTGACGAAGGCCACAAGACCGAGCAGGAAGCTGTTCTTATGATCGACCCCAGAAACCTCGATACTCTTCTTCACCCTCAGTTCGATGCTAAGGCTCTGAAGGCTGCTACTCCTCTTGGAAAGGGCCTCGGCGCTTCTCCCGGAGCTGCTTGCGGTAAGGTCGTATTCACTGCTGATGATGCAGAGGCTTGGAACGCTAAGGGCGAAAAGGTAGTTCTCGTTCGTCTTGAGACTTCTCCCGAAGATATCACCGGTATGAAGGCTTCCCAGGGTATCCTCACAGTTCGTGGCGGTATGACCTCTCACGCTGCCGTTGTTGCACGTGGTATGGGTACCTGCTGCGTATCCGGCTGCGGCGATATCAAGATGGATGAAGAGAACAAGAAGTTCGAGCTCGGCGGAAAGACCTTCCACGAGGGCGACTACATCTCCATCGACGGTACAACCGGTAACATCTACGGCGAGATCATTCCTACCGTTGATGCTCAGATCGCCGGTGAGTTCGGCCGTGTAATGGCTTGGGCTGACAAGTACAGAAGACTTAAGGTTAGAACCAATGCTGATACTCCTGCTGACGCTAAGAAGGCAAGAGAGCTCGGCGCTGAAGGTATCGGTCTTTGCCGTACAGAGCACATGTTCTTTGAGGCTGACAGAATCGCAGCATTCAGAGAGATGATCTGCTCCGATACAGTTGAAGAGAGAGAAGCAGCTCTTGCTAAGATCGAACCCATGCAGCAGGGCGATTTCGAGGCTCTCTACGAGGCACTCGAGGGCAACCCTGTTACTATCAGATTCCTCGATCCTCCTCTTCACGAATTCGTTCCTACTGAGGAAGCTGACATTGAGGCTCTTGCAAAGGCTCAGGGCAAGTCCGTTGAGACTATCAAGAACATCATTGCTTCTCTCCACGAGTTCAACCCCATGATGGGCCACAGAGGCTGCCGTCTTGCTGTAACATATCCTGAGATCGCTAAGATGCAGACTGAAGCTGTTATCAAGGCTGCTATCAATGTTAAGGCAAAGCACCCCGACTGGACTATCGTTCCTGAGATCATGATCCCCCTCGTTGGTGAGGATAAGGAGCTCAAGTTCGTTAAGAACATCGTTGTAAAGACTGCTGATGAGATCATCGCAGCAGCAGGTTCCGATCTCAAGTACGAGGTTGGTACTATGATCGAGATTCCTCGTGCAGCTCTCACAGCTGACGATATCGCTAAGGACGCTGACTTCTTCTGCTTCGGTACTAACGACCTTACTCAGATGACATTCGGCTTCTCCAGAGACGATGCTGGTAAGTTCCTCAACGCTTACTATGACACCAAGATCTTCGAGAACGATCCTTTTGCAAAGCTCGACCAGGTTGGCGTTGGCAAGCTCATGAAGATGGCTATCCAGCTCGGCAAGCCTGTTAACCCCAAGCTCCACATCGGTATCTGCGGCGAGCACGGCGGCGATCCTACATCTGTTGAGTTCTGCCACGAAATTGGCCTCGACTATGTATCTTGCTCACCTTTCCGTGTGCCTATCGCAAGACTGGCTGCTGCTCAGGCTGCAATCAAGGAAGCTCAGAAGTAATTCTGACTTCTCAATAAACAAATTTCACCCCGTATCATTTGATACGGGGTGTTTTTTGTGGGGGATCGGTTTGTGCATTGTAATGCTTTTATGCAAAAAAGCCGCCTTGCATTTGCAAGACGGCTTTTGCTTATACTAAGCACCAATTAAAAACTATACAAAAAATTGAGCATAATCTTGCGTATATGGATTATGCGATGATTTTTTGTCTATAGTTTTATTGGTGATTAGTATTATACTATGCTCATGAACCACTTTACGGTCTCGGGATCATGGTGGGAGAAGAACAGGCTCTTTCAGCTCATCTGCCGACCGCAGAAAAGGGAATTATTGCCTGCGTAAAAGAAATGATGAAATAAAAATTTAATAAAAATCCGGCTTTACTTTTTAAATGCCCTGTGCTATAATGGACGAAAAATGTTTCGGAGGAATATATGGGAAAGAATATCCTTGTTGTGCGGGGCGGCGGCCGACCCGGAGGAAACACCGCTCAGCTGGCGGAAAGCTTTGCAAAGGGCATATGAGTTCGGAAAAATATTTACGGCACTTGTGACGGTCAATAAATGAAAGAGGGATAATATGTATCTGCTTCTGCTGGCGGTGATATACATCGCATTTATAAGTCTGGGTCTCCCCGACTCTCTGCTGGGTTCTGCGTGGCCCACTATTCATGCCGAGTATGGCATACCATTGTCATACATGGGCTTTGTTTCCATGATAATCTCAGGCGGAACTATCATTTCTGGGCTTATGTCCGAAAGACTGACCAAAAAGCTTGGCACAAGGGCGGTGACGACTATAAGCGTGTTCCTCACCGCTGCGGCTATGTTCGGCTTTTCCACATCAACGGAGTTTTATCAGCTTTGCCTGTGGGGTATCCCCTACGGATTGGGCGCAGGTGCTATTGATGCGGCGCTGAACAATTATGTGGCGCTTCACTACAATTCCCGCCACATGAGCTGGCTCCACTGCTTCTGGGGCGTGGGAACTATCGTCAGCCCCTATATAATGAGCTATGCTTTGACCCATTCCGGCTGGACAAACGGCTACCGCACGGTATCGTATATCCAGTTCGGCATCACGCTGATACTGGTGCTGGCGTGGCCCTTATGGAAGATAAACAAGACTGCTTCCGAGGCTGAAGGCTCCGCAAAGCCGCTGGGCATAAAGGGTGCGTTCAAAATAAAGGGAGTTCCCTATCTGCTGATAGGCTTTATGTCATATTGTGCGGCGGAAGCCACCACGATGCTCTGGGCGAGCAGCTATCTTGAGGGCGCAAGAGGCGTTTCAAAGGACGAGGCTGCCGCATTCGGCTCGCTTTTCTTTATTGGCATAACCGCAGGAAGATTTCTTTCGGGCTTTATTTCCGACAAGCTCGGGGACAATAAAATGATAAGGCTGGGAACTTCCCTGGCGCTGGTGGGTGCGGCACTTATCGCAATTCCTGTGAGCATTGTCGCCGAGATCGGCTTTGTGGTCATAGGTCTTGGCTGTGCGCCTGTATATCCCTGCATTATCCACTCCACGCCAAATAATTTCGGTGCAGAAAATTCCCAGGGCATAATCGGTATCCAGATGGCAAGCGCATATGTGGGCTCCACCTTTATGCCTCCCCTTTTCGGACTCCTGGCAAACCATATCAGCCTGAAGATAATGCCTGTATATATCGCTTTCTTCTTTATACTTTTGCTCATAATGATATCAAAGACGGAAAAGGAATGTGGAAATGGACGCAAACGCACTGCACAATGAAATAATGCGCATTATCATAGGCGGAAAGGCGTTTGAAGATCAGCCTTTCAGGTTCATGCGCTTAGGCGGCGGATATAAGATCTGCTCATTAAATGACGGCAGAGCATTGACCCTTTCTGAAGGCTCCGCAGGGCTTGAAAGCTTTTCGGAAAGCGAAAATCAGATATGGGAAATAGTCCCCTGCAATGGAAGACACCTTATGCTAAGGTGCGGAGCGGGAGTGCTTTCCGCAGGCGGAGATACGGCAGCAAAGCTTGTGTCCCCAAAGGGCTGGATACGCTTCAGTGAAGCATATCTCAATCACATGGGCTTTGAAAAGACAAAAGTGCCGAGAAAGCCCCTCAGGAATTATTTTGCCAATGTAAACATCGGGCTTAACAGATCGTCAAAAGAAATTTACAACGGATATGAGCTGCTCATAAATCAGAGCGGCGGAAATTTTCCAAAGCTGAAATTCTGTCGGGTAAAGATGTCGGGCGTGTGCTGCGAGGTCATGGCGGCTTACAATGCCCTGACCCTTGCAGGTGAAGAGCCTGACTTTTTCAAGCTTGCGGTCGAGTTTGAGATGAACGCAGCCGTAAGGATACTGGGGCTTGCGCCCAAAGGCACATGGGGCAGCGACCCGTACAAGGTGGGCAGCTGCCTTGAAGCATTTAATGTGCCCTTTGTAAAGATAGGTCCGAAGGAAAGCTTTGATGATGCGCTATCCAGCAGCAGGGCGGGGATAATATGCTACCGCTGGCCTGTTATGGGGCTGTATCTGGGGATACACACCTTTGCGGCGGTAAGCGAGGGCGGCAATATGCGGACATTCAACCGCTACGGGAATCATGCCCATTCCGTGCTGTACCCCTCAACGGAAGCTGCCCTTTGTGACGGAAAATTCAAAGACAGATTCATGGTGGGCTATGTTGTGTGATTGACATAATCTGCGGGCTGTGATAGAATAATAATACTATTAAATCAAATGAAGGGCATTGCTATGAACGAGCGTCTCGATTATCTGAGAGAAAAAACCTATCTGCTCACCACCGCCCCCGGGGTGTACCAGATGAAGGATAAAACAGGGCATATAATTTATATCGGCAAGGCGAAAAATCTGCGCAACCGTGTGTCATCATATTTTGCAAAGACACCCAACCACACGCCCAAGGTGGCAAAAATGGTGGAGAATGTCTATGACTATGACTTTATCGTGACCACCTCCGAGTATGAAGCACTGGTGCTGGAATGCTCAATGATAAAGCAGCATACCCCAAAGTACAATATCCTGCTGAAAGATGACAAGGGCTACAGCTATATCCGCATTTCCCCGCCCCCTTATTCACGCATTACGGCGGAGATGCAGAAGCCCAAAACAGGCGAGATAATGGGCCCCTACACCAGCTCCTTTGTGGCAAAGCAAGCGGCGGCAGAGGTCAGCCGTGTGTTCATGCTCCCCACCTGCAAAAGGCAGTTTCCCCGTGACATCGGCAAGGGTCGGCCTTGCCTTAATCATCACATCAAGCGGTGCATGGGCGTGTGCATGGGCAATATTTCCGAAGAGGAATATGCAAAGATAATCGACGAGGCTGTAGATTACATCAAAAACGGCTCGGAGGCTTCCGTGGAGCGCATGACCGCCCAGATGAACGAGGCGGCAGAGCGGCTTGATTTTGAGCTTGCCGCAAAGCTCCGTGACCGCATAAGCGCCGTTTCAAGAGCGGCGGACAGCCAGAACATCATTGCCGAAAAGCTCCCCGACACCGACGCCGTTGCCATTGCACGAAACAGCGGAGAAGCCTGCGCTGCGGTCATCATGTACCGGAACGGCAGGCTGTTTGACCGTGAAGAGGTGTTCCTGGGCGAAGAGGACAGCGAGACTGTTATGATGGAAGATTTCATCACCCAGTATTACGGCAGCGGACGGGAGATACCCCGAAATATCGTCCTTGGTACTGATGTTGAAAGCCCCGAGGACGTGGAGAGATTTTTCAGGGAGCGTTCGGGTCATGCTGTTGATGTTATGAGCCCCCAGAGGGGACGATATATGCGCCTGGCGGAGATAGCAAAGTCCAATGCAGAGGAGTATCTTTCTATAAAGGTGGGCAGAACTGCCCGTGAGATATCCGCCCTTGAAGAGCTGGCAAGAATGCTGGGGCTTAAAAAGCCGCCCCTTTATATCGAGTCCTACGATATTTCCAACCTGGGGTCATCAGACATGGTTGCGGGCATGATAGTTTTCGAGAACGGCCGCCCCTGCAAGAAGATGTACAAGAAATTTTCCATCAAGGAAAATGTTATCCAGAACGACCTTGCCTGTATGCAGGAAGTCCTGCGCAGGCGCTTTAAGCATTACCTTGACCCCGAGGAAACGGACGAGGGCTTCAAGCGTCTCCCCGACCTTATCCTGCTGGACGGCGGCAAAAATCAGCTGGCTGCGGTCAATGAAGTGCTGTGGGAGCTGGATATAACCGTACCTGTTTTTGGCATGGTAAAGGACAATAACCACCGCACAAGAGCTATCACCAGCGACGGCGGTGAGATAGGCATTTCCGAAACAAAGTCCGCTTTCCTGCTGGTAACACGTATCCAGGACGAAGTTCACCGCTTTGCTATCACATATCAGCGGAATAAGCACAGAAAATCCACCTTTGAGCTTGGCATAACAAACGTCAAGGGTATTGGCGAGAAAAAGGCGATGAAGCTGCTGACCCACTTCAAGACTGTGGAAAATCTGAAAAAAGCCACCGTTGAGGAGATCGCTCAGGCAGGCGGCATAAGTCAAAGTGTAGCAAATGATGTGTATGAATTTGTGCAAAATTCTCTCTGAAAATTCATTTTATCTTATAGACAAAGCTTTTGTTTTGGGTTATAATAGAAATAGTATCGTGTAATCGTTTTGTAATTTTTGACAGTTCCGATGTATGCAAAAGGTGCTCATCGGGAAAGATTGGAGATAATATGCGGGTAATAACCGGTCTGGCAAGAGGAAGAAAGCTCGTTACCCTTGAGGGGGAGGACGTTCGCCCTACCACCGATATGGTGAAGGAAGCTATTTTTTCCGTAATTCAGTTTGATATAGAAGGCTCAGTGGTGCTGGATCTTTTCAGCGGCTCGGGTCAGCTTGGAATAGAAGCCCTTTCAAGAGGGGCAAAATACTGCCGATTTGTTGACAAAAGTCAGGCATCGGCGGAGATAACACGTCAGAATGTAACTGCCTGCGGCTTTGTCCGTGACAGCGCAGTTTCCGTTATGGACAGCATCGACTTTGTACGTGGCGTGAGAATGACCTTTGATATTGCATTTCTCGACCCTCCGTACAGGCACGGTCTTATCGGGCAGGCGCTCCCTCTTCTGGAAAGCAAAATGTCCGACAGGGGCATTGTTGTCTGCGAGCATGAAAAGGGTCTGGTGCTTCCCGACAATGTGGGTAAGCTTGAAAAGAAAAAGACCTACAGATACGGCAAGATAGAGGTAACTGTTTACCGTGTTCCCCTGCCTGTCGATAATGAAGAATGATATCCGAAAGGAATTGATACGGTTGAGAATAGCTGTATGCCCCGGAAGCTTTGACCCTGTTACTTTCGGTCACAGGGATATTATCCACAGGGCTTCCGTGCTTTTCGACAAGGTAATTGTCCTTGTGGCGATAAATAAGATGAAAACTCCCGTTTTTACTCCCGAAGAGAGAGTGGAAATGATAAAAAAGGTCACAGCGGATTTTGAAAATGTTGAAGTAGATGTCTGCTACGGCCTTATTTCCGATTATGTCCGTGAAGTGGGAGCGGTGGCTATAGTAAAGGGTCTCAGAGCCGTTACCGACTTTGAGTACGAGTTCCAGATGGCACTGGTCAACAGGAATATCTATGACGGTGCGGAAACTGTGTTCCTCACCACCAGCTCGGAAAATATGTACCTCAGCTCCAGCGTTGTAAAGCAGGTGGCTTATTACGGCGGCGACATCAGCCGATTTGTTCCAAGGTGCATACTCAAGGATATTGAAGCAAGACTTAAACCCGAACAGTAAGGAGAAGTAAAATGGCACTTTTTGAAGATTATCTTGACGCAATGGACGAGATCCTCGATAAAGCTCAGGCTATCCCTTTTTCCTCCAAGAAGAGCGTGGTCGATGTGGATCAGCTGAGAGAATGTATCGACCATATAAGAATGTACACCCCCGATGAGATAAAGAATGCCAAGAGCATTGTTCAGGACCGCAAGTCCCTTATGGACGATGCCAAGAAGCAGGCTGAGGAGATCATCACCCGTGCGGAGGCCCGTGCCAGCGCAATGGTGGAAAACAGCGAGATAACCAAGGCTGCTCAGGCAAAAGCTGCTGAGATAGAGAAGAACGCACTTATCAAGGCAAGAGCTGTAAAGAACGCTGCCGATGAGTATATCATCGACATTCTCACCAAGACAGAGGAAACTCTGGCAGAGAGCCTTACTTCCGTAAAGAGAACAAAAGGCTCTATCAAGATGCCCCGCACCTCAAATCCCAATATCCCTCAGCAGAACCCCAATATCCCAAATCAGCAGAGATAACATTAGCAAGCTTAAAATGATATGGACAGGCGTTATGCCTGTCCGATAAAATGTCTAAATGTGAATAAATAATTATGGGAGGACTATATCCATGAATGAAAACCTTTACAATGTCCACATGGGCAAGGCAAAGTGCGCCGTTGACCTGGGCGACGGCTCCGAAAGAGGCGAGTATGTAAACCAGGACTACATACTCCACAAGATGGGCAGACCTCACAGAAGCATCAGCCTGATGTACTGCTATTACCCCTTTGACAAGCAGTGGCCCGGAAGAATATCCGAGGTAATGAAGGATGCAAACGTTTCCTTCCAGTGGGACTACCCTTATGACGATTACTTCACCTACAAGGGCGGTATCGGCGGAACTACCGATGACGAGCCTTTCACCTGCATGAGAGATGTCCGCCGCCACGGTCAGGACGTTACCCTCACACTTACAGTTGACCCCCACTGCACCGATGAGCAGCTTATCGCCATTGCAAAGGATCTCCGTCCTTTCGGCAGAATGATGCTCAGAATCAACCACGAGGCTACAGGCAACTGGTTCAGCTTCACCAAGAGAGCTACCTACAAGGAGATCGGCGATTTCTTCGTTCGCTTCACCGATATTATCCACGAGTATGCACCCAATGTAAAGACTATCATCTGCATCGGCGGCATCGAGGACCTTAACAAGACCGAGATGGAAAAGGAAGAGGAGTTCAAGGCAACTATCCCCTCCGCAGATATCTGGTCTGTTGACAAGTACATGGCACTCCACTGGGGCTGGCCTTATGACGTTGCGGTAAAGGGCGGTTCCACCCACTCCAGAAGCAGCGTAAGAGAGACCTATGAAAAGACCAAGGCAAGCTTTGAGCGCTACAAGTTCCTTAACGGCGGCGAGGGCAAGCCCATGGTAATGAGCGAGTTCAACGCCGACGGCGATGTTACGGGCGCATACGATCAGGCAGCAATGGTAAAGGAATTCTGCGATATCCTGGTAAACGAAAAGGCTGACTGGTTCTCAGGCTTCACAATGTATCAGTTCAGAGACAGAGGCCGCCTGGGACTGGAGATCGAGGATCCCAACAATGCAGATGTGGGCATCGAGCAGCCGGTTCTCAAGACATACAAGGAGATAATCCACTCCCCTTGGTTCATGCCTGAGATAACCGAAACAAAGGCAGACGCTTCCGCACCCGTAAAGCTCAGATGGGGCGGCGCAGAGGACGCAGACGGCGTGGCAATTCCTCTCCATTTCGAGAAGAATCCTCAATTCTGCGAAGTTACCTTTGAGGACGACGGCAACTATATGATGGAGCTTAACGGCACATGGTTCTACAAGTCTCCCAAGGCAAAGACCATTGACCTTATGAGCGCATTCTTTGAGAAGCCTCTGGAGGGCGAGTGCGATATGACACTCAAGATATTTGCACCTCCCGCAAGCGGCGAGAACGATCCTTCTCAGGGCGATGACTGGGCAGAGAACTACTACTACACCATGGAGAAGCTCCCCACAGTACGTCTTGAATTCGAACCTGTTGTATCTGAAGTAAAGTAAAATGATAATGCCCCTGATGATATATCGTCAGGGGCGTTTTGTTTAAAATCTGCACAAATAAGAGCAAGGTAAAAAGTTTTGTTTAAA
>NZ_JAOQKB010000003.1:19496-79333 GCF_025567215.1 Huintestinicola butyrica | reverse complement strand
TCCGTTCTTTTATTTGCTGTTTTTTGGTTAATTTGAGAGCAATTTTATAAGAATGTCCTTTGCCTTATTATTGGATTTTACGGGTTATATCGAGTATCTGCTGTTTGTTTTGCTTGGCTCTGCGGTTGGAATTGGCTATATTGTCCGTTATACGTTAGTCTTTTTCGTCAGTCGCTAATATTTTATCAAAGTTGCTTGCAAACGGATTTCGTAGGTAAACGTAGTTTATAAACCCTTTACCTTTGTGCTTATTTGTGCGGGTCTTAACGTAAAACGCCACTGACTTAGTTACTGTCAGGGGCGTTTTGATTTTTTGTTTTATTTTTACTGCATTATACCGCCGGAACGCTCGGAAAGCAGCTTCTTTATAGTCTCCTGCAATACTTTCATATCCGCTGGCTTTGCCAGATGTGCATTCATTCCTGCCTTTACCGTTCTTATAACGTCCTCCGAAAATGAATTTGCCGTGAGGGCGATTATTATTACCCAATTTGCATCGGGTCTGTCAAGTGCTCTGATAGCCGCTGCCGAAGCACAGCCGTCCATTACGGGCATCTGCATATCCATTATGATAACATCGCAGCTGAAAAGCTCCGAGCGCTTGAATATCTCCAGCGCTTCCTTGCCGTCGCAGGCAGGCGTTACCTTTACGCCGTGTTCTGTGAGCAGGTCGGACATAAGCTCACGGTTAAGCTCATTGTCATCTACCACCAGCATATTAAGGTTCTTTATGCAGTCGTCATTTGCCTGAACTGCCGTTTCTTCTGTGGGGACAGGCGCAAAGGGAAGCGTTACTACCACTTTGGTTCCCTTGCCTGCGGTGCTGGAAACATCTATCTGACCGCCCTTCTGGGTAACAAGGCTCTTTACTATCGCCATTCCCAGACCGCCGCCTGTTTCGGAGCGGTTGCCGAATCTGTTTTCCTGAGAATATGGGGTGAAAAGCTTCGGCAGGAACGCTTCGGACATTCCTATTCCCGTGTCTTCCACGGTGAAAATGTAGTTGCTGCTGTCCGGAGCTGCCTGACGCATGGTTACGGTTATGCTGTCTCCGCTTCGTGTAAAGCGGACTGCGTTTGAAAGCAGATTGTTCATTATCTGGGACAGCTTCAGCACGTCGCCCATTACCATGTCCTTTGAGATGTCGATCTTTATCTCGCAGCGTTTTCCCTGTGCTACAGCCTGCTCACGGAACGGCTGCACGATGTTTGTAAATTCCTCACGCAGGTTTATCACCTTGCGGTCAATGGGCATCAGACCGTCCTCTATTCGGGATATTTCCAGAATGTTATTGATAAGTCCCAGCATATCCTTGCCTGAATATTCTATCTTTTTCAGATAATCCAGCCGCTTATTTTCAGGGCAGTCGGGGCTCATGGCAAGCTCGTTCATGCCGAGAATTATGTTAAGGGGCGTGCGCATTTCGTGGCTCATTTTGGAGAAGAAATATTTCTGTGATTTCTCGCTGGCATCTGCGGAGGCAAGGGCGCTTTCCAGCAGCTTTGTGTGGCGTATCTGCTGCTGTTTTTCCGTATCTATCTGGCGGAATACCAGTATGCCCTCGTCCTTTGTCAGCGACTCATCAATGATAAATGCCATATTTACCCACTTGTCATCGCCGTTCATCTTTCTGAGAAAATCGCCGCCGAAATCCTTTATCTGCTTGGAAGCCAGCTCTCTCAGGTGTTCAAGGGAGAATGAGGAGCGCATTTCCGCCGCCGTATCTTCATCTACTACAGATGCAAAGCCGTCCATCATTGCATTGAATTCGCCTTTTCGTGGGATAAGCTTCTGCATCTCGTCGGAGCCTTTTATCATATCATACGTGCCTTTTTTCAGGTCAATGCGGTAAATTGCATAATAGGTGTTGCACAGGGCACGGATTATGGCACCGGTGTGGATTATGGTTCGGCCCATATGTATATCATGCACGAACATAAATATTATTATGAGCATGAATACGGCAAATACCGAAACATAGATAATGATTATATTGTTGAAGCCTGTCAGCAGAACAGAGTGGGGGATAGTCATTATGCACAGCCAGCCGTTATTGACTTGGTTATAGTATATTCCCCTTACCTCGCCGTTCAGGTCGATGATATCATCGCCTTCGTTGGATATTTTTCCGTTATGTATATCGGCGCACAGCCCCATGGCATATTTCTCAATAGAAGCTTCATCTACCTCAAAGGGGGCAGTGTAATAAAGCAGATGACCGTCTGTATCAAAAAGGTAATATGCGCCTTTTTCGGGAAGGTTCAGTCCGCTGTGTTCGGATATAAAGTCCTGCTTTCTGAGATTTATAAACACTGCGCAGTCAGTATCGGGTTCGCCTGCTGCGGCAACGGTGAACTTTGCTCCGCTTTCGTCATTGATGTCCGTGAATATTACCTGACCGTCAGCAGCCAGTACATTGCGGTACCAGCCTGTATTTTCAAAGTCGTACTTATCCAGTCCCTCTATAGGCTCGGTGGATACGAGCCTGCCCTTTATGATAGCAAAGCACTGCAGGTCAGGATTGCCTGAGGCATCTGCAGCCTTTTTGAAGAAATCCTGCATTTTTATGCTTATTTCCTCAGGGGAGCCGCTTTCCTCCGAGCTTTCCATAGACGACATACCCATTTTTATGATGGTGTTGTAAACGGCAATGCTCCGCTCCTCGTCGGAAGCATAGCTTTGTATAAGCTCATGCCCCATCTTGCGTAAATTTATGAGCAGCACCTTATATGTGCCCAGCATACTTACCAGCACAAGCACAAAAACCACTGCCAGAGTGATAAGAGTTCTGAGATTATCGTTCCATATTCGTTTTTTAGTCACTTCATGAAATCTATCCATATATTTGCCCTGCTTGTAATTTGTGTTTACGATGAAAAATCCGTGATTTTGCCCTGTTGGATTTGTTCATTTTATTATATCATCTTTGCAAGTTGCCTTTTAACAGATGTCAAAAATTTTTTGTGAATAATAGGTAACATTGTGTTTTATAAATATAACCTAAAGTTAAGATTTTATAATTAGTTTACAAAAAGCACATCTGATGGGCTTAGCATTGCGTTGGAAAAATATAAGACCAGAGGATAGACGGCATACTGTTCCTTGACAATGAGCTTAATGTGGTGCAGAGTGCGGGCATGAGTATCCCCACGGAGGATATTATCCGTGAGATAAGCGGAATGAACGGGGATATCAGCTTCAACTTCGGCGCAGTAAGGCGTTTTGACGGCAAGGGCTTTGTGGTGTGCTTCGGCAAGGATGCAGAGACGGGCGATAAGAAGATAACTCCCGAAAATATGCTTGTGGGCTATCAGGTGGCAATGGATGGCACTGTTATCATCACGGACGGCAGCAGGGTTGTATTGGGAAAATACAATATTTATGTGCTTATCCCCAAGAAGATACTTTTATTCACTGTCAGGGACATCACCGAGCAGAAAAACAAGGAGATAGAATATCAGCAGAAGATAATCGACTCTGCCCGTGAGGCTGAGCAGGCAAATGCTGCCAAGACCGAGTTTTTGCGCCGTATGAGCCACGATATCAGAACCCCCCATAAACGGCATTATGGGTATGCTTGACATTGCCGACCATTTCCCTGAGGATATGGAAAAGCAGACTGAGTGCAGGCGGAAGGTAAGGGACACTTCGGGCTTCCTGTTAGACTTGGTAAACCAAAGGTGCTATTGCGGTTTTGCAGCAGCACCTTTGGTTATTACGTTTGTTATTTTGTTACCTCATTTGCAAAAAGTCCGTTTTCTGCGGCATTTCCCGCAAAGAAATTATCCGCATTGGAAAGCGTTGTTGTTGCAATAGCACTGAGCGCTTCCGCTGTCAGGAACGCCTGATGTGATGTGATTATTACATTCGGCATTGATACCAGCAGCGAAAGTGTTTCGTCGTCTATGATATCTCCCGAACGGTCCTCGTAGAAAACGTCCGCCTCTTCCTCGTAAACGTCCAGTCCCGCTGCTGCGATACGCTTTTCACGCAGTGCGGTAAGAAGTGCGTGGCTGTCGATAAGCTTTCCTCTTGAAGTGTTTATGACGAATGCGGAGGGCTTCATAAGCTTCAATGAGTTTTCGTTCACGATGTACTTTGTATCATGTGTCAGCGGGCAGTGGAGAGAGATGATGTCGCTCTTTTCAAAAAGCTCTTCGGGGCTTACATATTTTGCGCCCTTTGCCGCAAATCCTTCCGAGGGGTAAGGGTCATATGCTAGGATATCCATTCCGAAGCCCTTGCATATATCTCCGAAAACCTGACCTATTTTTCCTGTGCCTATGATGCCTGCGGTCTTGCCGTGAAGGTCAAAGCCTGTAAGACCGTTTATGCTGAAATTATAGTCTCTTGTGCGCAGGTATGATTTGTGTATCTTGCGGTTAAGGAGCAGTATCAGCGCCATTGCGTGCTCGGCAACGGCGTAAGGGGAGTAGGCGGGAACTCTCAGCACTCTTATCCTGCCTGCGGCATATTTCAGGTCAACGTTGTTATAGCCTGCGCAGCGCAGTAGCACCAGCTCCACACCGATCTCGTTCAGTGCGTCGATAACGTATCTGTCGATATTATCATTCACAAAGGCGCATACGGCTTTGCAACCCTTTGCCAGTGCGGCGGTATCACAGGTGAGCTTATCTTCAAAGTAGCGGAGCTTGTATCTGCCGTTGTTGTGGCGGTCGAAGCTGTCCTTGTCATAGGGCTTGGTGTCATAAAAAGCAATAGTTTCCATATAGGCCTCCTTATAAAATATACTGTTATTGTATGATTTTATTATACTATACTTCCAAGGATTTGTCAATATACCAAATCGGTATATTTTTATGCGGTTCATATTTCACAAATCATAGTATTTGTTCCTCGTGATTTTTTATTCAGTCGGTACGTTGTTTTTTTGTTGATATTATGTAATTAAACTGTAATAAATTTTGTTGTAATTACTATTGGCATTTGGGAAAATATATGTTATAATAAAGACAAATAGGGAGCAATACCAAAGCTGTACTAACCTTATAATACAAACCCGATATTTGTTCCGTATGAAAAAATAAATAAACAAAGGAGATTTTACAATGAGCAAGAAATTGACTAAGTCCATCGCTTCTATTGCATGCGCAGCCCTGATGGCTTCTCAGATGTTTGCGTTCAATGCTTCTGCTATTGAAAATAATGGTGGATATTATTATTACTACAACGGCGTTTACTATTCCTACCCTGTAGATGCTGATACTGCATCAGGCGTAGCAGGAACTTACGAAGCCGTTCCTACAAGCAGAGTTCCCGCCGGTGCTACCGAAAAGTACATTGACCCCAGATTCCCCAACAAGTACTACGATACAAAGAAGGCAGCTGAGGACGCAGGCATAGAGAATCCTCACGTTGTTTACATCGGCACATATTACGGCAACTACCCCAGCGCTACCGGTGCTTACTACAGCTCCTACACAAATAAGTACTACAGAACCTATTCCGAGGCTCTCGCTGCTTCCAACAACAACAGCACTTATGTATCTTATGTTGCTAACTACTACGGCAACAGCTACTACGGCTATTACTACAGCTCTTACACACGTCAGTACTATTCTACATACAGCGCAGCTCTTGCAGCTTCCAACGGCAACTCTGCTTATGTAACATATGTTGGCAACAGTGCTTACGGCCGTGGCTATTACTACAGCACATACACAGGTAAGTGCTACAACACTTATGAGGCAGCTCTTGCAGCTTCCAACAACAACAGCTCCTTCGTAACCTACGTTGGCGGCGCTTATGACGGAAACGCAAGCTCCATCTACAGATACTACTACAACGGCGTTGCATATCCTTCTCTCGATGCAGCTATCGCAGCAGGCGGAACTGCTCTCGGCATTGATATCTACTATGCTCCCGTTGGCAGCACAGGCAACGTTAAGTACTATTACTACTACAACGGAACCTACTACGGCAGCCTTGACGCAGCTATTGAAGCAGGCGGAACCGCTCTCGGCGTAGATATTTCCTATGTTCCTTACAACTACTACGGCAAGAACTACAACTACGGCTACGGCTATAACTATGGCTACGGCTATCTTACCGATCCTTACCTCATGTTCAGAAAGGATCCTTTCTCCACTTCTACTTCCACAAGCAAGACCGATGCAGCTGAGGACGGCGAGCCTTACCTCTACGGCAACAAGAACTATGCAGGCTGGAAGACCATTGTTAAGTACATCAACAATGCTAAGAAGGGCGCTAACATCAAGGTTGATATGAACGGCTGCTCCGTTGTTGACAAGAGAGTATTTGACGCACTTGACGGCAGAAACGTAAGCGTAACATTCGTTCTCGACAACGGTGTTAAGTGGACTGTTAACGGCAAGAACGTTGATACTCCTCAGGACGTTACCATCTACACTGAGTACAACATTGACTACATCCCCGCTTCCCTCGTTAAGAAGGCTTCCAACGGTGCTGTTTCCAAGGCTCAGATTGGTGTTTCCACAAGCTTCAATGACTTCGGAACCACTGCAAGCGTAACAGTTAAGTTCAACAAGAAGCGTGCTGATCTCACAGCTGTAGTTTACCGCTACAACCCCGACAGCAGGTCTCTCAAGGCTGTTTACAAGACCAAGGTTCAGTCCAACGGTTCCTGCACATTCACAGTTGACCAGGGCGGTCCTTACCTCATAGTTCTCAAGTAATTTTGCTTGAATAATACGACTTAAAAAATTTAAGCCATAGTATTTCTGATGCAATTTCAGAGATACTATGGCTTTTCTTTAAAGTATGACATTGTAATGGGGGATAATATGAGCAGACAGATGATTGAATTTTTTACTGTATGGGGCTTTCCTGTATTCTCGTGGGCAGTTGCTTTGTTCTTTTGGATACTGACATATGTTGTTGCTCCTATACAAAGCCGCAAAAGTGGGAAGCACGTATCGGGATTTCCGGGCATGGCATTTGTTTTCTGTATTCTGGCAGGCGTGCTTTCGCCCTGCAAATGGCTGGTGCTGCTGTGCCTGTCGGACATCAGCGTTACAGCGCTTCCCTTTTTCCTGCTGAGGAAATATATCAGGGATAAAAAAGATAAGTGATATGAGGATTGGATAAGGGCATAAAAATGGGCTGCCGCAGTATTTAGCTGTGGCAGCCATTTCTTTATTATAATGCAGTGCGGGAGAGGATAAAGAAATCCGCACAAATAAGCACAAGGCAAAGGGTTTGGGAAGTCCACTGAGGGCAGAGCCATCTGGTCGTCCTCCGCAGAGGACGAAATCCATTTGCGAGCGGCTAAAATGATAAAACCCAAAGCCGACAAATTATAAATTTCCAAAGCCGCCTGCACTGTAAATTTAAAATCAAGCAAAATAAAAGTTTCATTTCGAACAAATCAGAAACAATTTCATGCAGGCGGCTTGAAACCAAGAGCCGTTCCGTCAGGAACGACGATTTTGGTTTCCGCCGTAAGGCGCAGGTACGGATAAATCAGCAAATTCCTTGCTTTAACGCTTACTAAAAAAGGCTGCTGCATCTCGTGCAGCAGCCACTTTTATTATTCCTCCCCGGCAAGCTCTTTGTAAAGCCCGATATAGAGCTTTGCGGAGCTGTCCCAGCTGAAGTCATTTTTCATTGCATCGGAAACAAGCTTTGCCCAGGCAGGCTTGTTCTTGTAGTATTCATATGCTCTGCATACGGCGTTGAGCATATCGTGAGCGTTATAGGTCTTGAATGTGAATCCGTTGCCGTTTTCACCGCCTGCGTCTCTTACGCTGTCCCTAAGTCCGCCTGTTTCACGGACAATGGGTATAGTTCCGTAGCGCATGGATATCATCTGTGCCAGTCCGCAAGGCTCACTCTGTGAGGGCATCAGGAACATATCCGCACCTGCATATATGCGGCGGGCGAGGTCGGGAACGAAGCCGATGGTGGCACTTACTCTGTCGGGATAGCGCCATGCCATTTCCTTGAAGAAATCCTCGAATATCTTCTCGCCCGAACCCAGGATAGCAAAGCGGCAGCCCATATTCACCATTTCCTCGAAAACGTACTTGATAAGGTCGATTCCCTTGTGGGAAACAAATCTTGTAACAATTCCGATGATAGGCTCGCCGTTCTTTGCAAGCTTCAGCTCCTTTTCAAGAGCTTCCTTGCACTTTTCCTTGCCTGAGATATCATCGGCGGAGAAGTGAGCGGGGATCAGGGGATCCTTTTCGGGGTCATAGAGCTTTGTGTCTATGCCGTTAAGGAAGCCGCAGAGCTTATACTGCTTGTTTGCAAGGGCACGGTCAAGGCCGTGAGCGTACCATGGGTCAAGTATCTCCCAAGCATAGCTGGGGGAAACGGTGGTTATCTTATCCGCTGTCTCGAAAGCGCCCTTCATCATATTGATGCAGCCGTCATATTCCAGCAGATTTGCATGGTACATGGGAATGCCCATTACCTCGTTGAGTACGTCCATGCCGTACTTGCCCTGATACTGGATATTGTGGATAGTGAACACGGTCTTGATATCCTCATAGCCGTGCTGATATTTGTAGTAGGTCTGATAATAAACTGGAACAAGGGCGGTCTGCCAGTCGTTGCAGTTTATTATCTGAGGCTTCCAGTCGATGTGCCTGATAAGCTCCATTACCGCACGGGAGAGGAAAACAAAGCGCTCGCAGTCGTCATAGAAGCCGTAAAGGCCGTCTCTTGCATAGTAATATTCGTTATCCAGCAGATAATATGTCACGTTGTTTGCATGACCCTCGAAAACGCCGCAGTACTGCTTTCTCCAGCCAACGTCAACGGTGAAGTTCATAAGGAATCTCAGGTCCTTGCGAAGCTCGGGCTTTATGCTTTTATAAAGGGGCAGAACTACACGGCAGTCATGGCCTGCCTTGCACAGAGCCGCAGGAAGTGAGCCTGCAACATCGGCAAGTCCGCCCGAAGCTGCATATGGAAGAGCCTCCGAAGCTGTATAAAGTATTCTCATATGGTGTGGTTTCCTTTCATAAAAATCGGCCTGCCCTGAGCATATCCCAAGGCAAGCCGATCGGTCAGTTTTTATCAGATCTCAGCACCCTTGCCGATGTAGATGGGGTAGTTTGCAGAGCCTGTAAGTATCTTGCGGTCGGTGATCTTAACGATCTTATCTGTGATAACGCAGTCAACAACGCAGTTCTTGCCGATAACGGTATCCTGCATGATGATGCTGTCCTTAACAACAGAGCCCTTGCCTACCTTTGCGCCTCTGAACAGGATAGAGTTCTCAACAGTACCCTCGATGATGCAGCCGTCAGCGATAAGGGAGTTCTTTACCTTTGCGCCGATAGCGAACTTTGCGGGAGGATTATCTCTTACCTTGGTGTAAATAGGAGCATTGTCGGGGAACAGCTTCTGTCTCTTGTCGGTATCAAGAAGAGCCATATTAGCATTGTAATAGGACTTGATATCAGTGATCTTGGAGAAGTAGCCCTCGTGCTTATAAGCCATGATCTTGTAATCATTGCATCTTGCCTGGAGAATGCTCTTTGCAAAGCTGTAGATGCCCTTTGCAGCACCGTCGGCTACCATGTTCATGAGCAGATCCTTGGAGATGATGTATGTATTCAGGCAAACGTTGCACTCGCCGCTGATCTGGGGGTCGATAAGAACGTTGTTTACTCTTCCTGTTTCGTCGATGCCAAGAATGTTGCTGTGCTCAGCAGCCTCAAGGTCAAGGTTTGCGGTGGAATAAACAGCAGTGATATCGGCGCCGCTCTTGATGTGAGCGTCAAATACCTTGTTGTAGTCAAGGCTTGTTACAACGTCGCAGTCGGACATGATAACATAGTCTGCGTCGGAGCACTTGATGAAATCGGAAATGCCGTAGAGAGCCTCAAGACGTCCTCTGTACATACCGCTGGTCAGGTTGCTGAAAGGAGGCAGCAGGTGAAGTCCGCCGTTCTTTCTTGCCATATCCCACTCACGGCCGCTGCCCAGGTGGTCGAGCAGTGACTGGTAGTTGGACTTTGTGATGATACCAACCTCATCAACGCCTGAATTAGCCATGTTAGAGAGGGTGAAGTCGATAAGTCTGTAGCGTCCGCCGAACATAACGGAACCCATTGTTCTCTGTCTTGTAAGTTCGGGAACTACGTTCTCGTGCATATTGGCAAAGATTATGCCAAGGATTTTTTTATTTAAGCTCATTTGAAATAACCTTCCTTCCGTGAAAACTCTTACTTCTTCTTGATATCGGGAACCATCTGCTTGGGACCTACGACCTGATTTTCAGCGATCGTGATCTTGTTGCCGATAACGGCAATGCCCCAGTCGTCTCGGTTTTCAACGGTTTCGGGACGAGCGCCGATGTGTGCGCCCTTTTCGATAATGGAATTTTCGCCTACGATAGCGTACTCTACAGTTGCGCCCTCCTTGATAACGGAGCCGGGCATGATGATTGAATCTGTTACGGTTGCGCCCTTTTCGATGGTAACGCCCTCGTAGATTACGGAGAAGTCGATGTTGCCGTCGATGATGCAGCCCTCTGCGATCATGGAGTTCTCAACATTTGCGTTCTCGCCTATGTACTGAGGAGGAAGAACGGGGTTTCTGGAGTACATCTTCCAGTCAGGATCGTAAAGGTCGATGGGGATATTGGGATTGAGGAGGTCCATGTTTGCTTCCCACAGGGAATCAAGGGTTCCAACGTCCTTCCAGTAGCCGTCAAAGGTGTAAGCAACAAGCTTTTCGCCTGCGTTCATCATGTTGGGGATAATAGCCTTACCGAAGTCCTTATCTTCATCGGGGTTGTTCTCGTTGTCGATAAGGTACTGCTTCAGCTTGCTCCATGTGAAGATGTAGATACCCATGGAAGCAAGGGTGGAACGGGGGTGCTTGGGCTTCTCCTCGAAGTCAACGATGTTTCCGTCGTCATCGGTTATCATGATGCCGAAACGGGAAGCTTCCTCCATGGGAACGTCCAGAACGGCGATGGTAGCAGCAGCGTTCTTTTCCTTGTGATAGCTGAGCATCTCGTTATAGTCCATTTTGTAGATGTGGTCGCCTGAAAGAACCACAACATACTCGGGGTTGTATCTGTCAACGAAAGCAATGTTCTGGTAGATAGCGTTTGCAGTACCCTTGTACCACTCAGCGCCCAGAGCGGTCTGATAAGGAGGCAGGCAGTGAGCGCCGCCGTACTGCTTATCAAGGTCCCAGGGCTGACCGTTGCCGATGTAGTCATTAAGTACGAGAGGCTGATACTGGGTGAGGACACCTACTGTATCAATACCTGAGTTTACGCAGTTGGAAAGAGGAAAATCGATGATCCTGTATTTTCCTCCGTATGGAACGGCAGGCTTTGCCATATCCTGAGTGAGGGCATACAAACGGCTGCCCTGTCCGCCTGCCAGAAGCATTGCGACGCATTCTTTTTTAGTGTACATCTTGAAAATCCTTCCTTTCGATATATACTGCCTGCTTATTTGGCAGTCTTTTCGGTCTTGGACTTGCTTGCCTTCTTGGGAGCAGTCGATGCCGAAGTTGTTTTTGCTGTTGATGCTGTATTTTCGGACTTTTCCGCAGTTTTTGCTGATGTATTCTCAGAAGATGTTTCCTCTGTTGCGGCAGCCTTTGCCGAAGCAGCCTTCGCAGAAGTTGCCTTCGCTGAAGGCTTCTTCTTTGCGGGAGCCTTGGCTGTCTTGCGTGTCTTGACCTCAGCGGTCTCGGTCACGTCGATAACAGTGTCGGACTTCTTTGCACGCTTCTTGGGCGGTACATATCTGAAGTACATTGCGGAAAGTCCCGGAATCGTCAGGGATATGGAGTAATCATAGCCGTGCATGGAATATTCCTCCGCTTTGATCCTGCCGTTATCCACCTCGCCCGAGCCGCCGTATTTCAGGTCGTCTGTGGAGAGTATCTGCTCATATGTGCCCTCGTAAGGAACGCCGATCTTGTAATCGGTGCGTGTTACGGGAACGAAGTTGCAGACAACGATGATCTCATCATGCTTACCTTGTTCGGATGTGCTTATCCTGCGGAAAGAGATAACACTCTGGGTGTAATCGTCCGCACATATCCACTTGAATCCGTCCCATGAATCGTCATCGTGCCACAGGGGCTTCGACTCCAGATAGAGGTGATTTATATCCTTGAAGAATTCGTGCATTTTAAGGTGGGTCTCAAAGCCCAGCAGCAGCCAGTCGAGTTCCTCTTCATAGTTCCACTCGATGACCTGTGCAAGCTCTGTTCCCATGAAGTTGAGCTTCTTTCCGGGGTGAGCGTACATATATGCGATGAACGCCCTCATGGAAGCAAATTTGCCCTCCATCGTGCCGGAGCTCATTTTGCTGAACAGCGATGCCTTTCCGTGAACTACCTCATCGTGTGAGATAGGCAGTATGTAGTTCTCGCTGAAAGCGTAGAAGAAAGAGAATGTAAGCTTTCCGTGGTTGCCCGCACGGTAGATGGGGTCGGTGCGCATATAGTCCAGCGTATCGTTCATCCAGCCCATGTTCCACTTGAAGTTGAAGCCAAGGCCGCCGATATCGGCAGGCTTTGTTACCATAGGCCATGCGGTGGACTCCTCAGCGATCATGAGCACATCGGGATTTCTTGCAAACACAACAGTGTTGAGCTTCTGCAAAAACTCGATAGCCTCAAGATTTTCGTGGCCGCCGTTCTTGTTGGGACGCCATTCACGTCTGTCGTAGTCAAGGTAGAGCATTGAAGCAACAGCGTCAACTCTGAGACCGTCCAGATGGAATTTTTCTATCCAGTATATAGCGTTTGAAATAAGGAACGAGCGTACCTCGCCCTTGCCGTAGTCGAAAACTCTTGTTCCCCATGCGGCGTGCTCCTTTTTCAGAGGATCGGAATATTCATAGCAGCAGTCGCCGTCAAACTCGAAAAGACCTGCGGAATCCTTTGGAAAGTGGGCAGGTACCCAGTCGAGGATAACGGAAATGCCGTTCTGATGGAAAATGTCTATCATTTCCATGAACTGAGCGGGAGTACCATAGCGGGAGGTGGGGGCATAATAGCCAATTACCTGATATCCCCATGAGCCGTCAAAGGGATATTCCGCCAGAGGCATAAGCTCAAGGTGGGTGTAGCCCATTTCCTTGAGGTAGTCGGACATTTCATGTGCGAACTTGATATAATCGAAGGGAGAGCCGTCCTTATACTGCCTCCATGAGCCGAGGTGAGCCTCGTAGATGTTCATGGGGCTTTTATAAACGTTGGTCTTAGCCTTCTGCTGATACCATTTCTGGTCGTGCCACTGGTAATTATCAATATCAAAGAACTTTGACGCAGTGTTGGGGCGCAGCTCCATATGGCAGCCGTAGGGGTCTGCCTTTTCAACGATGCTGTAGTGAGAGGTCTCCACGCTGTACTTGTAGGTGAAATAATCCTCCACGCCCTCAACGAACACTTCCCACACGGTGGGGTCGTCCAGACGGTACATGGGATTTTTTGACCTGTCCCAGCCGTTGAAATCGCCGATAAGTGAAACGGACTTTGCCTTGGGAGCCCATACTCTGAAATATGCGCCCTCCACGCCGTCCTTTACCGCCTTATGGGCACCGAAAAAGTTAAAAGCTTCGCAGTTGTTTCCCTCATGGAACACAAACAGCGGAAATTCGTAGTTTTCTACAGTATTTTTGTTGTCGTTCATCTCTATATAAAACCCACCTTTTGGTACAAAATACACATGGAAACGGTATGCGGTGAATTTGCACACTTTTCCAAGCTTTCGTATATAAATATTTTAACAGATTGTGCATTAAATTACAAGGGGTATTGTAAAAGTTTTACAAATCTCACGTATTTTTTACAAGCGCCTTGTATATATTCACAACAGATTTCAACAGTTTCAAAATCGGCATTAAAATAAAAATGTTTATATTTTGTAAAGTCTTACAGCAGCAACGGTCTTGTCGTCCCTGCGGCGCATTTTTTCTTCCGATGACAGCTCATTTTCGTCCGATGCTGCCATTATCTTGTCGCATATCTGCTCGCAGGTGAGAGTTTCATTTTCCAGAAGAGCGGTTATATAGCCCATATGCTCGGGGCCTATGCCGTCGGTGGTCATTACCAGCCGTGAGCGGCTGTCAAGGGTGAAATGCTCCTCGGTTATCTTGGCGGAAGCGATTATGCCAAGGGGAGCGGAGCAGTCGGAATACACCTCTGTGTAGGCTGTTTCCCCGTCCCTCAGCATAACTACAGTGGGGGCTGCACCCATTTTGATGAGCCTTGTGGCGCCGCTGTACAGGTTTATTTCCATAATATCCGCAGTGGTAAAGGTCTCATCGGGGGAGGCTGCGGTCATTAACACGTTAAGCGTTCTTATAGCGCTTTCCAGCCCTGTTCCCGAAAGAATGAGCCGCCTCAGCATATTCACCGCCATGCTGCTTTCCGCCGCAGCTCTTGCGCCCTTGCCCATGCCGTCCGCCAGAATAATGTAGTAATTGCCCCTGCCGTCCTCAAAGCAGCCGTGGCTGTCGCCGCTCACGCCGCTTTCGGCTGCAAAGGCAAGTATGCGGCAGTCGGGGGTATAGCTTGCTTCCGTGCGCCAGCGTATCCGCATGATGCGCTTATCGCCCTCGCCGCAGCATATTATGGCAGGCTTTGAAAGCTCATATCCCAAAAGCAGACCAAGGCGCTCGGTCATCTCCGCCATGTCAGGCTCGGGGATCTTTTTCTCACGGCATATGTATGCTTCCGCAAATGGGTGCAGGTCGCTGTCAAAGGCAACGCTCACCGACTTTGCTTCTATGCCGCAGTCCGCCAGTATCCTTGCGGCTGATTCGGAAAGGGAGAAATCCTCTTTAAAGCGTGGGTCAAGCTCCTCCGCCATTGACATTATTATACCGCAGGAGGCGGAAAGCTGCTCGGAAGCGCCCTCTAAAAATCTCCGCACGAATGCGCTCTTTCGGCTCTGCAGCGCTCTGAGCTCCATTGCATGAGTGCAGGCATAAGCGACCTGAGCTTTCGCACGGCAGCCGTCGAAGCCCGTCGGCAGCTCGCCGCAAGTAACCGAACCCTTGCTCTCCGCCAGAGCTTCAGCGGCCTTGAAGCAATCATCGGCAGTTTTGTCCGACACAGCGCAGAAAACCGCCGTACACTTGCGCTGAGAGCAGTATTTGCCGCATACGGTGCTCCTGACAATATCGCTGATCTTTTCATCGGGAGCCTCCGTGCATCTGCTGAGCATATCCGAAGCTGTTTCCACATCGTTTCCCACCTCCTCAAGCACCTGCGCCGCAAAGCCAAGCCTGTCCGAACGGATATCCTCCCCCTTTGACCTGACGGAGCATATGCCGTTGAGCTTTGGCATATAAAGCCTTTCGGGGATAAGGCAGTACAGGGCGGCGGCTATGCCCATGTCCGCAATAAATTCGGGCGTGCCCGAGGGCATTCCCGCCGCTGCGGTTATGCCGAATGCCGAGCAGATAAAGCAGATGTTCACCGCATATTTGCCCCTGATGTGATATAGTCCCGAAGCAAGCCCTGCAAAGGCAAGCATTGCTCCGCACCGACCAAGGGACTGCTCCGCCAGAAGAAAAGCCGAGGCGGAGAGAACTCCCACAGCCCCTCCTCCCCTTACTCCGAACTTCCTTGCGGCGGCAGCGGTGCAGAAGCCTGCGGCAATGCGGCCTGCGTTGATTATCCACACCGTTTTTGAGCAAAGGGCGGCAATGATTATCATATAAACGATGCCCGCATAGAATACGCTGTTCATTTTGGCATTCCCATTGTCACTGCACCCTCTCCGTGCAAGCCTTTTTGTCTCGCACATACAATATGAGGCAGCGGAGCACATAAGTCCTCTGAAAAAAACTGCGGCAAAAAGCACCCAGTCACCGCTGCCTGCGCTTACCGCACTGGCGCATATGAAGTAGATAAGTCCTGCAGCAATGGCTTTTATTCTGCTGCCCTTCTGCCTGCTGAAAATCTTGCAGTAAATGACAGTGAGGACTGCCGCCGAAAGCTCTGCGATGCACTTCCACACCGACCCCGTGACAAGTGCCGAGCATATACCGCCGAAAAGCGCCGCTGTGCCGTACAGCGGCGTGAGTGCCGATATGAGCGAGGTGAGGAACGGTGACAGCGTTCCCCCTATTTTTACGTTGGTGATAAGAAAGCCTGCCGCCGCCGAGGCGATGACTGCGCATATATTCGGCGCTGTATGTACCCGAGGCTGATTTGTCTGTACTTCCGATGGTGATAGTGTTTTTGTCTGCATGAGTATCGTCCTTTCTTTTGTTTATCTTTTGTTCCGAAGAATGTTGTGATAACAATTATAATAAAAAGGATATAAGAAAAAGCTCGAAACGTGGAAATATGCACGAATTAGGATACTCATTACGGTTCGTTAATAATATACAAATATACTTGACAAAATAAAATTAAGATGGTATAATTTATTATATAAAAATGCTGTGATTCTGTGACTGTTTTGTCAGGATACGGCAAGAGAATAAACGGGAGGAATGCAGATTGAAAATCAAAAAGCGCTATTATGTTGCGTGCATACTTATGTGTGTAGCCGCACTTCTGCTGGGCATTGCTACATTCTACGTGGAAATGGGTCTTTCACGCTACGCAAAGCTTAACAGTGTTACTTCAAAGACTTGGATGGCAACTTCGGGAAGTGACCTTGAAACAAGGCTCAACACCGACCTTTTCGTATCAAAGGTATATGATATTACCGATGAAGATCACTTTGATTACATCGGAACTCAGGTAGTTGTTGACGGCAAGTACATGGCATATGACCAGGAGGTATATGCTACAGGCATCGTGCTCAACGGCGATGCGGAGCTTGGTCAGAGATATTCCATCTATTACAAGCCCGATGATCCTCACATGATCTACCGCACCACAAGCTACGGTCAGTATCTGGTGATACTTGCAGCAATCATTGTTATAACAGCTGTTCTTATCGTTGTTTGCCGAATCCTCAATAAGTCCCTGAAGGACAATACATTCAGTGAGTCTGCGGTGACTATCATGGATATCCCCATTGTTGCACTTGTTGCAGCAGTTATCCTTGCATTCTTTGCAGGAATGCTTATCGGTAACGTTCAGGTAGATTCTACTTATACCGTTATCAGCGAGGGCCTTGCACAGCAGTATGCTTCCCACGACCTCACCATCTGATAAAACTGCATAAAAACGAAGATCCCGATGCGCTTGCATCGGGATTTTTTTGTTTACCATTTCTTATCTTCACTTGGGCAGTACATATCTTTTTTTGCGGCTCTCAGCTCCACAAAGCAGCCGCATTTTCCGCATATGCCGCTGCCCAGACTTTCGCAGCTGCCGCAGATGTCCAGCCGATGGCGGTATGTGTCATCGTCTGCCCGCTTTTCCTCGGGCAGAGCTGCTATCATGTCCTTTATCTCGTTATAAACGCCGCCCGGGTCAAGCTCGCTGAAAAAGCATTTTTTGCAGAATGGTCTCATTTGAATCTCTCCCTGATAAGCTCCTGTACTTCCGTTATGGGCAGACCTGTTATCCTGTGGCTGCCTATGTACTCGGAGTTTGTGTATATTATCACATCGCAGGATCTGTTCATGCGCTGGAAAATCGTCTGAGTAATGCGTATCTCCGCCACACGCTCCAGAGGAACGGTGATGGTGTGGAATGAGTACCACACGCTGTATTTTGCGCACACGCTCTTGTCGGTGATGTTTATGCCGTTGGTGCAGTATGCGCAGGCTTTTACGAATACAAGCCATATTGCGGGTATCTCAAGCAGTATAGACATAAACCATATCAGGCTGTACCAGTGTGGAAACATTATCATAAGCACCATTCCCAACAGCAGTATGCCATAGACCGCCAGCGCAGGGGGCATTATAAATCGCATTATATAGGTGGTTCTGGGGTTGATGTAGCTTTCCGCCCCCGAGAAATCGGGCAGCAGCATTTCCATGACGCTGGAAAGCTTACGCACGCTTTTTCCGTCGTTTATACGCCTGATTGAGCATATGGGCACGAACACGGGAAACTCGTTCTTACGCTTGCCGTAGCCTGTGCAGTTTACGTGTACCGAGGTTATGCCGAAGAATTTCATCAGCAGGTTCTGGCGCATATCGGCGATGTTCACCCTGCGGCTGTTGATGCAGTACATTCGCTTGACGATAAGTCCTGCGGAGATGATTATGCACTTTCCCCTGCGCCCTGCGGTGAAGTTTATGTGCCGCAGGATATTTTCCGCAAAGGATATGAGAAAGCCCACGCCGATGATTATTGAAACGGCTATGCCCGCAGGGGAGATGCCCTTGATGAGCCGTCCCAGCCGGCTTGCCACAACGTCCGAAAGGTCATTGACCACGGTGAGGAAATCTCTTTCCAGCTGGTCGCCGATGATGTCCGTACTTCCCGAAAAGGCGGTTATCAGCAGGGCAACGCCCGACAGTGCTGATGAGAACAGGAATGAAAACGCCACAAGGCTCCGCTTGGACACCTTGTAGGTGTAATTTATCTTTTTAGGCTCGTCCTCGGTAAAGGCGGCGGAAAGAAGATTGAAAAGCTGCGCTCTGGTCATGCGGTCGGTCATTATGTTTACGTCCGCCTGCTTGCGGCTGCCTGTAACAGCGTCGGTGTCGATATAAAGCCGTATCGCCCCGAATTTGCCGTAAATGGGGTTTTCTTCGCTGGTAACGGCGCTTATGCACTTAAAGGGGATATACGTGTCACGGCGGACGATAACTCCCGTTTTTATATGCACGGAATCGTCGGTCACTTCATATGAGGTGCAGTACCACCTCATATATGCGGCGGCTATCATTACCGTTACAGCCAGAATATCCCACTGTGCGCCCGATGCCCAGTTGTAGAAGTCGAATTTCAGCGCCACGAGACCACGTATGAGAGGGATAAGCAGCAGCCAGAAGTTCTTTGAGGTGTATCCTATGATGGCGAGAGGGTGCTGTCTTTTCACTTTCTGTCCTCCCCGCTGTCCGTGTCGGTGAATGTGAGCTGCGAGTCGGGGATATCGTCAAAGCTCAGCTGCCTGAAGCTGCTGTAGCCGTCAAGCACGTCCGATATCTCCTCGGAGCTTAAAAGAGAGGAATTGTCGGTATAAACATAATCGGCAGAGCCGTCCGACTGGGAAAGGGAATATTTCCCCTTGGGAGTGGGCTGTGTCTTAGCTTTCGGCTCTTTTTTTGCAGTGATAGAGCGCTCAAATATATCCAGTATCTCACGGCAGTCCCCGGCGGAGAGGAACATCAGCAGCATGGAGCCGCCCAGGGCGTTCAGCGAAATAAAATTAAAGCAGGTGTATTTTGAAAAGGGCAGGGATATCCTTGAAGCGTGCTGAATGGCAGAGAGCTTCATTATCCTGTAGGTCTTGGATATAAGACCGCTGCATGAAATTATCTCGTTATCCTTCATAATGTACCGTATGGTTTTGTACCACATTGGCAGGAAAATAACGATAAACACCACATATATCGCCGCAAAAATTATCATCAGCACGATTATGAGCTTTTCGGGGAGGCTGGTGGTATCGGGTAGATACTGTGGAAATTTTTCTTTGACATATTGCCTGAGTATATTAAGGGCAAAGATGATGACCAAAGTCAGCAGGAAAGCGGCAGCTGATAAAAATTTTCGTCCCTTGGGGTCTGAGGTATATTGTTTTGTCATCTTACCGCTCCTTTGCAAAAAAATAGTCAGCACCACAAGGATATGTGCGGTGCTGACGTTATTATACCATATTTATCTTTTTAAATCAATGCTATTATGAAAAAAGGTGTAGCATGAACGGTCGTGCGATAACTCAGGTGCAATTACATTAAGAGTGTGCTTGTGCGGACTTTTTTCTTTGCTTATCTATTATTCTATTCTCCAGTCCACAGGCTCTATGCCGTGTGCTTCCAGAAAAGCATTACACTTGGAAAAATGCCTGCACCCGAAAAATCCGTTGTATGCTGACAATGGCGACGGGTGAGCCGCTTCAAGCACAAGATGATTGGGATTTGTGATGAACTGCTTCTTTGAACGTGCATTTGCTCCCCATAATAAGAATACCATGGGCTTCTCACGCTCATTGAGCTTCTTTATAACGTCATCGGTGAATATCTCCCAGCCCTTGCCTTTATGTGAATTTGCCTGTCCCCTGCGGACGGTGAGGACTGTGTTTAAAAGCAGCACGCCGTTATCCGCCCACTTGTACAGCTCTCCGTGAGGTGCGGGTGGTATTCCCAGGTCTGCGTTCAGCTCTTTATATATGTTCTGGAGCGACGGCGGAATGGGGCAGCCCTTCTGAACGGAAAAGCAGAGGCCGTGTGCCTGCCCGGGCTCGTGATATGGATCCTGCCCCAGTATCACTGCCTTTATATCGCTGTATGAAGCGTGCTTCATTGCGTTGAAGATGTTGTTCATATCAGGATATATCTCTTTTGTGAAATACTCCTGCTTTAAAAATTCCCTCAGCTGCTTGTAGTAGGGCAGGTCAAACTCCCCTGCCATTATCTCGTCCCATTCGTTGCCGAAATGAACCATCATGCTCCCCCTTATTTGCTTAACATTATTTGCTTAACATTGGTTTCAGATATCTGCCTGTATAGCTCTTATCGCAGGCTGCCACTTCCTCGGGAGTTCCGCAGCATACCAGCGTTCCGCCCTTGTCGCCGCCCTCGGGGCCAAGGTCGATAAGATAATCCGCTGTTTTTATCACGTCAAGGTTATGCTCTATGACAAGCACGGTGTTTCCGCCGTCGGTAAGGCGTTCCAGCACCTCCAGCAGCTTGTGTACATCTGCTGTGTGGAGGCCTGTGGTAGGCTCGTCAAGCACATATATCGTCTTGCCTGTGGAGCGCTTTGAAAGCTCCGCAGCCAGCTTTACACGCTGAGCTTCTCCGCCCGAAAGCGTTGTTGCGGGCTGACCTATTTTCACGTAGCCCAGTCCCACTTCCTGCAGCGTCAGCAGCTTGCGGTATATTTTGGGGTGGTTTGAGAAAAACTCCACGCCCTCGTCAACTGTCATTTCAAGCACATCGTAAATGTTCTTGCCCTTGTACTTTACTTCCAGAGTTTCACGGTTATAGCGCTTGCCCTTGCAGACCTCGCAGGGGACATACACATCGGGCAGGAAGTGCATTTCTATCTTGATTATGCCGTCGCCCTCGCAGGCTTCGCAGCGGCCGCCCTTGACGTTGAATGAAAATCTGCCTGAGGTATAGCCGTGCATTTTTGCGTCGTTGGTCTCGGCAAAAAGGTCTCTTATATCGTTGAAAACGCCTGTGTATGTGGCGGGGTTTGAACGGGGAGTTCTGCCGATAGGCGACTGGTCGATGGCTATTATCTTATCAAGATACTCGTCTCCCTCGATAGAGTCAAAAGCTCCGGGGCGGGTCCTTGCCCTGTTGAGCTTTGCCGCCAGATACTTGTAGATTATCTGGTTTACCAGCGATGATTTGCCCGAGCCGCTGACACCCGTTACGCAGGTGAATGTGCCCAGAGGTATTGAAACGTCGATGCCTTTAAGGTTATTTTCCTTTGCACCGTGAACGGTGAGCAGCTTGCCGCTTCCCGCTCTTCTTGTTTCGGGAACGGGGACTTTTCTCCTGCCGCTGAGATATGCGCCTGTTATGGATCGTTCGCAGTTCATAACGTCCTGCACTGTGCCTGCGCAGATTATCTCGCCGCCGTGAACGCCTGCATATGGGCCTACGTCAACGATGAAATCCGCCGCTCTCATGGTATCCTCGTCATGCTCAACTACGATAAGTGTGTTGCCCAGATCACGCAGACGCTTCAGCGTTGCGATAAGCTTGTCATTATCCCTCTGATGAAGACCGATAGACGGCTCATCAAGGATATAAAGCACACCCACCAGTGAAGAGCCTATCTGAGTTGCCAGACGTATTCTCTGGGACTCGCCGCCCGAAAGCGTTCCTGCGGAGCGGGACAGTGTAAGATATTCCAGACCCACGCTTTTAAGGAAGCCCAGCCTGTCCTTTATCTCCTTGACTATGCGCTCGGCGATGAAGCTTTCACGCTCGGTGAGAGTGAGCTTGTCGAAAAAGTCATAGCACTGCACCACGGACATATCCGTTACCTCTGCAATGTTCTTTCCGCCCACGGTAACACCGAGAATTTCCTTTTTAAGGCGCTTGCCGTGACATTCGGGGCAGTTTTCCTCGGACATATACTGCTCGATATCCGCCTTGCTCCATTCGGAGTTGCTTTCACGGTATCTGCGCTCAAGGTTGTTGACTATTCCCTCAAAAGGCTGATAATAAATGCCGCCGCCGTAGGCTGTGGTGCGGTGGAGCTTCAGCTTGATATCACCCGTGCCGTAAAGCAGGGCGTGAACAGCCTCATCGCTCCATTTTGAAAGCGGATCCTTGACGGAACAGCCGTAATGCTGGGCAACGCCCTTGAAATACATCATTGCGATGGAATTATCATCGGTGGTTGACCAGCCGCTTGCCTTTACGGCGCCCTCCATAATGGAAAGGTCGGGATTTGCGATAATAAGGTCGGGGTCTATCTTCTTGTAAACGCCCAGGCCCGTACATTTTTCGCAGGCTCCGTAGGGGTTGTTGAAGGAGAACATTCTGGGGGAAAGTTCTTCCATGGAAACTCCGTGCTCGGGGCAGGCGTAGTTCTGGGAGAACATGATGTCCTCACCGTCAACAACGCTGCATATTACAATGCCGCCCGAAATGCCTGCGGCGGTCTCGATGCTGTCCGCAAGGCGTGTGCCCATTTCGGGCTTTACCACAAGGCGGTCAACAACTATTTCAATAGTATGCTTCTTGTTTTTCTCCAGCTTTATCTCTTCCGACAGGTCATATACTATGCCGTCGATGCGCACACGCACATAGCCCGATTTGCCTGCGGCTTCAAGCTCCTTTGTGTGCTCGCCCTTTCGTCCACGGACAACGGGGGCAAGTATCTGTATCTTTGTGCCCTGAGGGAGAGAGGATATCTTGTCAACTATCTGGTCAACGGTCTGCTGCTTTATCTCTCTGCCGCAGACGGGGCAGTGGGGAACGCCTATTCTTGCGAAAAGCAGACGGAAGTAGTCGTATATCTCGGTAACGGTTCCCACAGTGGAGCGTGGGTTCTTTGAAGTTGTCTTCTGGTCGATGGAGATGGCAGGGGAAAGTCCCTCAATGGAATCCACATCGGGCTTGTCCATCTGACCCAGAAACATTCTGGCATAGGAGGACAGACTTTCCACGTATCTGCGCTGACCGTCGGCATATATGGTGTCAAAGGCAAGGGAGGATTTGCCCGAGCCTGAAAGACCCGTCATGACAATGAGCTTGTCACGGGGCAGCTCCAGGTCGATGTTTTTCAGATTGTGCTCCCTTGCACCTTTAATAACTATCTTGTCAATAGGCATCAGAATTTATCCTTTCAGAAATTGCAGTGACTTTTAATACCGATCTTTAATCAAATATACTAAGCTCGCCGCCGTCACGCAGGGAATATGTCCTGCTTTCGCCAACGATTATGTGATCCATGAGGGTTACGCCCACAGCACGGAATATCTCGTTTATCCGCCTGGTAACAGCAACGTCCTCGTCGGATGGACGGGGAGCGCCTTTGGGGTGGTTATGGGCAATGGCGGCCATGGTGCAGCCGTTTTTTGTGACCTCGCTCATTATTTTCCGCATATCAATGGTTGTGCAGGAGGACGAGCCACGGCTTATTTCGGTAACGGAGAGCCTGCGCAGGCGGCTGTCGAAGCAGGCAAGCATGAACTTTTCGGTGCTTTCGCCCACAAACATGGGCTTGAAAAGCTCTGCCAGCATATCGGAGTTGGTGTATGACTTCTTTTCGTCCTTGCCGCTGTAATAAACGCCTATAAGCTGTGGAATAAGCTTGAACAGCACCGCAGAATTCTGGGTTATCCCCTTTGTTTTGCAAAGCTCCTCAATGTCAGCGTCAAATACTCCCGCCACGCTGTCAAAGCGGTCGATAAGCTCGTGGGCGATCTGCTTGGTGTCCTGCCTGGGAATGGTGTAAAAGAGCAACAGCTCCAGTATCTCGTGGTCTGCAAAGCCATCCAGTCCCGTGTTCAGAAAGCGTTCCCTTACCCTGTCCCTGTGACCGAGGGCGGATTTTTTTCGCTTGTCATCGGCAGATATTTCCGACAGGTCGGCTTGGGCTTTCATTTCCTCGTTTCTTTCGGCAATGGCACGGTCAAGCTCATCATCGGCAACATGGCTGATATCGGGGTCGGTCAGCATAGCGGCACCTCCGTTCATATGTGTGTATTATACCGCAAATATTTTTAAATTTCAAGCATTATTTATAAATAGTACAGTACATCGCTCCGATTTTTTGACATCACGGGGCAATTATTGCCAAAGTGCGCAAAGTTTAAAGAAAAAAGCATTGACATTCTCTCTGTTATATGATATAATATGTAAGCTTAAATATGCGCCGCTGTGGTGAAATCGGCAGACACAAGGGACTTAAAATCCCTCGGAGTAACATCCGTACCGGTTCAAGTCCGGTCAGCGGCACCAAGCTAAGCCCCACAAATAACGTTTGTACGTTGTTTGTGGGGCTTTTTGTTTGCATAATGAATGCGGTTGTGCCTTAAGCTTTCGGCATATGTTTCTTTGGAAACGTTCCTTTTTTATGAGCCCATTCAGCCGCATTTTCTTTTATCCCGAACAGCCATTAAGTCTGAGATTTTGTGATCTGTTTTGGGCATAAAAAAATTGCCGTACAATGTACGGCAATTCAGTGGGGTGGGAGATGGGATTCGAACCCACGATCTTCGGGACCACAATCCGACGCTTTAACCAGCTAAGCTACACCCACCATATTTATGTAACGTTCTTACGGAGCGTTACAATATAAATACGCTCCCGAACGCAGAAGCATGGGAGCAAGACCGACAGGGATTCTAAGGAATCTGACTGCCGCAAAAGGCTTTCGCCTAAGAAAAAATTGGCGCGTCTTACTGGATTCGAACCAGTGGCTTACTGCTTAGAAGGCAGTTACTCTATCCAGCTGAGTTAAAGACGCATATCTGGAGCGGGTGATGGGAATCGAACCCACGCGACCAGCTTGGAAGGCTGGAGTTCTACCATTGAACTACACCCGCATTCACTGATCGTTCTTGCAAACCGTTCAAGTGACGATTTATATTATAGCACGGTATCTTGCTGTTGTCAATACTTCTGGAAATAAAAAATCTTATATTTTGAATATGGGTTTTTGTGCAAAATATGCAACTTTGCCTCCGGAGCACGCAAAATCCGCCTCTTTACGCAATTTTACATTGACAATTTCATCTGATTAAAGTATAATGTATTATGAGATATTCTCTTAATTACCGCAGGAAGGATTGAAATATATGGGACTTACTTTAACTGAAAAGATACTCAAGGCTCATGTCGTTGACGGCGAATTTGTCAAGGGCAATGAGATCGGCATCAGGATCGACCAGACCCTTACACAGGACGCTACAGGCACTATGGCTTACCTCGAATTTGAGGCTATGGGTGTGCCCAGAGTAAAGACAGAGCGTTCAGTTGCTTATATCGACCACAACACCCTCCAGTCAGGCTTTGAAAATGCGGACGACCACCGCTTCATCGGCTCCGTTGCCAAGAAGCATGGCATTTACTTCTCCCGTCCCGGCAACGGTATCTGCCACCAGGTACATCTTGAAAGATTCGGCGCTCCCGGCAAGACCCTCATCGGTTCCGACAGCCATACCCCCACAGGCGGCGGTATCGGTATGATCGCTATCGGCGCAGGCGGACTTGACGTTGCGGTTGCAATGGGCGGCGGCGCATATTATATTACATACCCCAAGGTAGTAAAGGTAGAGCTTACAGGCAAGCTTTCTCCCTGGGTATCCGCAAAGGACGTTATCCTTGAAGTCCTCAAGCGCCTTTCCGTTAAGGGCGGCGTAGGCAAGGTCATCGAGTACTGCGGCGAGGGCGTAAAGACACTTTCCGTTCCCGAGAGAGCTACCATCACCAACATGGGCGCTGAGCTTGGCGCTACTACTTCTATCTTCCCCTCCGACGAGACCACAAGAGAGTTCCTGAAGGCTCAGGGCAGAGAGGACGTTTATGTTCCCCTTTCCGCTGACCCCGACGCTGTTTATGACGAGCTTGTTGAGATCGACCTTTCCAAGCTTGTTCCTCTTGCTGCTTGTCCCCATTCTCCCGATAATGTCAAGTCTGTCGAAGAGCTTAGCGGCATGAAGATAGATCAGGTCTGCATCGGTTCATGTACAAACAGCTCACTTATGGATATGATGAAGGTGGCTCACATCTTAAAGGGCAAGACCGTTAACCCCGATGTTTCCCTCTCCATCGCCCCCGGCTCCAAGCAGGTGCTCAATATGCTGGCAAAGAACGGCGCTCTTGCTGTTATGATCGACGCAGGCGCACGTATCCTTGAATCTGCCTGCGGTCCCTGCATCGGTATGGGTCAGTCACCTAACTCCAAGGGTGTATCCCTCAGAACCTTCAACCGTAACTTTGAGGGCAGAAGCGGTACAAGAGACGCTCAGGTTTATCTGGTTTCTCCCGAAACTGCTGCAATTTCCGCTCTCACAGGCGTATTCACCGACCCCAGAACTATCGACAGCGAGTTCAAGTTCGAGATGCCCACTCATTTCGATATCAACGACAATATGATCGTTCCCCCCGCTTCCGAGGCTGAGATGGATTCCGTAACTATCCTCAGAGGCCCCAACATCAAGCCTTTCCCCGAGACTGCACCTCTTGCGGAGACCATTGACTGCGGCTGCTCCCTCAAGGTCGGCGACAACATTACCACAGACCATATCATGCCCGCAGGCGCAAAGATACTTCCTCTTCGTTCCAATATCCCCGCTATCTCCAACTTCTGCTTCACTGTATGCGATGAGAAGTTCCCCGAGAGAGCAAAGTCCATGGGCAAGAGCATTATCGTAGGCGGTTCCAACTACGGACAGGGCTCCTCCCGTGAGCACGCAGCCCTTGCACCTCTGTACCTTGGCGTAAAGGCAGTTCTGGTAAAGAGCTTTGCACGTATCCACAGAGCAAACCTTATCAATGCAGGCATTCTGCCCCTCACATTCGTGAACGAGGCTGATTATGACAATATTGCTCAGGGCGACGAGCTTGTTCTTGCTGATGTAAGAAAGGCTGTTTCCGAGGGCAAGACCCAGCTTACCGTTGTTAACAAGACAAACGGCAAGGAGATCCCCGTTCTCTGCGAGCTTTCCGGCAGAACCAAGGACATTATCCTTGCAGGCGGTCTGCTTGACTACACAAGAGAATCCTTAAAGTAATACCGATACGGGACACGCATACGGAGGAATGACAGTGGACAGCTTTTTATACTTTATCCGAAGAACGGGCGGCAGTCATAAGGGCTTCGACACGCCTGCCGGAACGGCTGCATTTATTGCTGTACTGGTGGTCGGCATTGTGGCGGATAGCGTGCTGAAAAGCAAATTCCCACAAATGGAAAAGGAAAAGAGAAGCTCCATAGCAGTCGTTTCCTCATGTGCAGTCGGTACTGTGGTCTATATGATCGCAAGAGCAGGCTTATAAAGCTGCACGGCAATAATACTGATCCTCAATCAACCTATAGACAAATCCTCGGCTGAAATAAGCCCATTCTTCGTCAAGCTCCCTTGCCGGGCGACAAGCCCGCCCGCAGTCGCTTTCCCAGACTGGCCTTATTTCATCTGTCGGCTTTGTCTATAGAACGATTAAAGATTAGTATAAAATTTCAGGAGGTAAGATAAAATGGCAGATAAAATTCAGATGAAAACACCTCTCGTCGAGATGGACGGAGATGAAATGACCAGAGTTATCTGGAAGATGATCAAGGATATCCTTATCACCCCTTACGTTGACCTCAAGACCGAATACTATGACCTTGGACTTGAGCACAGAAACGAGACTGACGACCAGGTAACTATCGACTCCGCAGAGGCTACAAAGAAGTACGGCGTTGCTGTAAAGTGCGCAACCATCACCCCCAATGCCGCAAGAATGACCGAGTACAACCTGAAGGAAATGTGGAAGTCCCCCAACGGCACTATCCGTGCTATCCTTGACGGTACCGTTTTCCGTACACCTATCATCGTAAAGGGCATCACTCCCTATATCCCCACATGGACAAAGCCTATCACCATTGCCCGTCACGCTTACGGCGATGTTTACAAGAACACCGAGATGCAGGTGGAGCAGGGCTCCAAGTGCGAGCTGGTATGCACCGACAAGGACGGCAAGGAAACACGCTCCCTTATCTATGATTTCAAGGACAGCGCAGGCATTATCCAGGGACTTCACAACAAGGACAAGTCCATTGAGAGCTTTGCAAGAAGCTGCTTCAACTTCGCTCTCGATACCAAGCAGGACGTATGGTTCGCTACCAAGGACACCATTTCCAAGAAGTATGACCACCGTTTCAAGGATATCTTCGCTGAGATCTACGAGAAGGACTACAAGGAGAAGTTTGAAGCCGCAGGCATCGAATATTTCTACACCCTTATCGACGACGCTGTAGCAAGAGTTATCCGTTCCAACGGCGGATACATCTGGGCTTGCAAGAACTACGACGGCGACGTTATGTCCGACATGGTTGCTACCGCTTACGGAAGCCTTGCAATGATGACCTCCGTTCTCGTATCTCCCGACGGAGTATATGAGTATGAGGCTGCTCACGGAACCGTTCAGCGTCACTACTACAAGTACCTCAAGGGCGAAAGCACCTCCACAAACTCCGTTGCAACTCTGTTTGCATGGACAGGCGCATTCCGCAAGAGAGGCGAGATGGACAACCTTCCCGAGCTTATCCACTATGCTGATGCTCTGGAAAAGGCTACTGTCAGAACCATTGAAGAGGGCGTTATGACAGGCGACCTGGCTGCTCTTTCCTCTATCGAGAACAAGAAGAAGGTAGATACCGAGACCTTCCTCAAGGAGATCGAAAAGAGACTCAGAGAAGAGCTTTGATAATAAAGCAATGCTTATTGTCTTGATAAATGCTGGTTTGTAAAAAGCTGCACAAATAAAAACAAGGCAAAAGTTTAGTCCACCTTTACAAAGGTGGCAGGGGCCAAGGGGGCGGCGCCCCTTTTTATTCAAGAAAACGGAGCAAAGGGTGAGAAATGCGGCAGCATTTCGAGGGGAGGCGAACACGACCGCCTCCCCTTTTTACGGTTCCGTATAATCTAAAATCCATAAACGTTCCACCGGAACGTTTATGACAAAACACTCTCACGCTGATAATATACCAAGGAGAACGGCATGGCAAAGAAAGATGAGATCTCTGCGACCGTGATAAAGCGTCTGCCAAGATATTACCGCTTTATAGGCGAGCTTATAAAGCAGGGAACGGTGAGAGCTTCCTCGGCGGAGCTTGCAAAGGAAATGTCCCTTACCGCTTCCCAGATAAGGCAGGACCTTAACTGCTTCGGCGGTTTCGGTCAGCAGGGCTACGGCTACAATCTGGCGGAGCTTCGGACGCAGATAGGCAAGATACTGGGACTTGACCGCAGGAAAGAGGTCATCCTCATAGGTGCGGGAAACCTGGGCAGGGCGCTTGCCATTCACATAAATTTCGAGAAATACGGCATGGAGCTGTGCGGCATTTTCGACACGGACGAAAACAAGATAGGCATGACTGTTGGCGGCATAAAGATAAGCAGTATGGACAGCGTGTCGGATTTTACCGCAGTTATGCGCCCCGAGATAGCCGTGCTGTGCATTCCCAAGTCTGCAGCGGCTGAGTGCGCCGACCTGCTGGTGGAGTGCGGCATAAAGGCTTTCTGGAATTTCTCTCACCTTGACCTGACCGAAAGATACAAGGATATTGTGGTTGAAAACGTTCATCTGGGCGACAGCCTTATGCTTTTATCCTACGGACTTACCAATTTATGAGAATAGTTTTAGTGCAAAATACAATATTTTTGGGTTTACCATTGATTTTTTGTTGATTGTGTGATATACTTATATGGCAAGGTTTATTTTGTAAATTTACCGCAGACGGCGGCAGTTGTCCCGTGGTGCGGATATGGAGGAAATATAATGCCATACCCTATTATTACCCCTGCGTTCTATGCAGACCTTTCTGACAAGACTAACCCTGAAAATGAGGGTGTTGTTTATAATGTTCTCGTAACTCCTTCGTCCATCGAATACGTATTCCCCCTTAATCAGGACAGAGTTATCAAGACTCTTATGAACACTCCCGACGTGCTTCAGTATAAAATGACAAGCCTCAAGCCCGAGCATGAGGCTGAGTATGAGAAAAAGGGTCAGGAAATGATAAAGCAGAACCCTGTTCTCCAGAACTACTGGATCCTCAAGACCCTTACCATGAACATTCTCCAGAACAGAAACTACGTTTTCGAGAAGAGAATGCTTCTCCTTAACTTTGCTTACAAGACCGTTCAGGGCATGATGGACAAGTCCAAGGGTCATCTTATCCCCGCATTTGTGGGCGAGTTCCTTAAAACGCCGGAGCATGACGAGGTAATAAAGTACTTCGAGTCTGTAAAGCCCAACTTTGCTTACAGCCTTTGCGACGGCCTTTCCTTCCTGCGCACAATGCCCTCCAACGAGGCACTTGACAAGGTCCGCTTCACCGTTTTCAAGAACGTGGGCTGCGACCAGAGCATGAGAGACTTCAAGTTCGATGAAAGCAAGTATATTCCCATGAAGAAGGCTTATTATGAGGACTTCCTCAAGGGCAGAGAGCATTACATCGAGCACATAATGGTAAATTACGTATGGACATATTGTATGCCTTACGCTGACTTCTCCATTCCTCTGTGGGATAACTTCGTATTCTTCAACACACTCTTCAACACCATCAAGGTAATGCTTACCTGCTATACCTTTGACAGAGAGGACAAGGACGAGGCGTTCCTTACCGCAATAAAGGCGTTTGACACCTCTCTCAGAGAGATCAAGGGCAACGTGGTAAAGAGAATAGTTGACGCAAACGTCAAGGAAGGTCTTGCAACAAACGGCGATATGGCAATACTCGCAATGAGCTGATTTGCTGATCAAATAATTATCATGCGGCGGGGCACAGCTTCGCCGCATATTTTTACGGAGGACTTTTGCATGGAAATTGACAAGCGGCTGATAGTTTTGTTGAAAAGGTCGGCGGACGAGATAAAAAAGACCGTTATCGGCAAGGACGATATCATTATAAAAATACTGATGACAGCCTGTGCAGGCGGACATATCCTGCTGGAGGATATCCCCGGCGTGGGAAAGACCACTATGGCTGTGGCTTTCTCAAAGGCACTGTCGCTGAAATACAACAGAATGCAGTTTACCTCCGATGTTATGCCTGCGGACGTTACGGGCTTTTATATGCCCAACCGTGCCACGGGCGAGTTTGATTTCAAGCCCGGTGCGGTGTTCTGCAACCTGTTCCTGGCGGACGAGATAAACCGAACCTCCAGCAAGACCCAGTCTGCCCTTCTTGAAGCTATGGAGGAGGGGGCTGTTACCGTGGACAGCGTTACAAGAAAGCTGCCCGACCCCTTTATCGTCCTTGCGACACAGAACCCCTCAGGCTCTGCGGGAACACAGCTGCTCCCCGAATCCCAGCTTGACCGCTTTATGATAAGGCTTTCCATGGGCTATCCCACTGTAGGCGAGGAAACTGAGATATTAAAGGCAAAGTCATCCAAAAAGGCTGCTCCCCGGGTTGAACCCATAATGACGGCGCAGGACCTTATCGAGATAAGAGGCGCTGCCGAGGATGTTTTTGTAAGCGACGAGATATATGACTATATCGCAAGGCTTTCGGGGGCTACCCGCTCCGACAGGCGGCTGGAGCTTGGCGTCAGCACAAGAGGCTCGCTGGCGGCTGCGGCAATGGCAAAGTGCGCCGCCATGTTCAAGGGCAGGAACTTTGTTATCCCCGAGGACGTTACCTTTGTTTACACCGATGTGTGCGCCCACAGGATAATCCCCGCAAGGGTCAAGGGCAAGCTTCCCTCCGACATCGAGGTAAGGGACATTCTCTGCGACATTTGCAGAGGGGTAACTCCGCCGAAAATATGATCAGTACGAGATACCCACCGCCGGTAATTTGCATTTTTTTGCTCGGCGTGCGGTATAAATGAAACAAATCCATTCCCCCGATTGTATTATTATCAAACGGGGGATTTTTGCGATAATGCAGTAAATTTCTGCGGAAAGGAGCCGCTGTGATAAAGCTGTTATATCTTATTCTGCTTGCGGCTGCCGCACTTTTCTGGCCGCTTTACAAGGGCGATGTTGCGTTCCTGCTTCTGGCGGCGCTTATCATACTGCCCTTTCTGCTGGCGGTTCAGCTGGCGGTAACGGTGCGTATGTTCAGTGCGGAAAATGAAAATGACCATGTTACCGTGTTCAGAAACAGCGAGGGAGAGGTGGGCATAAGGCTCATAAACCGCTCGATATTCCCTCTTTCCTGCGTAAAGATAAGGCTCAGGACGGTGTTTATGCCCACGGGCGAGGTGAGCTTTCACACGGTAACGGTGCCTGTGCCTGCACGCAGCAGCGAATGTGTTTCGGTGAATGTTTCCTCCGAGCACTGCGGCAGGACGGATATTTTCGTGGAATACATCAGGGTCAGCGACATTATGGGGCTTTTTTCATGGACGCTTTACAGGAAAAAGCTGTCCGCCGCTGTGCATATCATTCCAAGGATCTCGGAGAGGTTTTCTGCTCTGGCGGAATATTTTCTTTCACTTGGGGGCGAGGCAGAGGGCGAAAGCGGCGAGAAGCCTAAAAACGGCACTCCCGGCGATGTGTGCGGCTTCCGTGAGTTTGCCCCGGGCGACAGGCTTTCACTTATGCACTACAAGCTCAGCGCACGATTTGACAAGGATATCGTAAAGGTGCTGAGCGTTAACAACAGCAGCAAATATCTGCTTACCGCAGACCTTTCTCACGGCGACCTGACTGTCCGTGACGAGGTACTGTGCAGGCTCATGAGCTGCGCATATTATCTGAATGCAGGGGGAGCGGAGGTATATGCCGCTGTGCCTGCCCATTCGCAGTGCGATGGCATTTACACCGAAAACGGACTTGCGGCGCAGTATTCCGACGATGCTTCTTACTTTGCTTTGGCGGAAGTGCTTTGCGAAAGCAGCTTCGAGGGCATTCCCGAGGCATACGGCTTCATTATGTGCGACGTGGGAAAGGAGGCTGAGTGATGGCAAAGCCTTATTCTCCCGCCAAGATAACCGTGGGCGTGAACGTTCCCTCGGGTGAGGCATCGCCCATATACCGCTTTATTATGAGCGCTTTGGCGCTTTGCGGCATATATGGCTCGGTGTTCACATTCCTCACTTCCTGCGGATATTTCATGAACTTCAGCCCTGCTGTTGCCATTATATCGACCCTTGCGTCATGGTGGGTGTTCTCATTTATCTTCGGAATGTGGGACAGAAAGCCCATGCTTTCAAGGTCGCTGCTGCTGGCATCGAGCCTTGTTATATTCTTTTATGTGCTTTTCAACCGTGATATGGTCATTGCGGGATATATGTACGCCGTCAATGACTTTATGGGCAGCCTTTTCAAAAAGTTTGCGGAAGCGCCCATCTTTGCTCCAAATGAAATATATGAGAATATGCGGCTCAAGTGCCTTGACAGCGCCCTTGCGGTGACAGTATCCATAATAAGCCTGCTAGTGTGCAGGAGCGTTAAAAGACCAAACATCATACTTTTTCTGCTGGCAACGGTGCCATTGCCCGAGCTGTGCCTGTACTTCGGGCTGGTACCCGATACAGTGCCCTTTGCGGTGCTGATAGCCGCACAGTGCGGAGCTATGGCGGCGGAGATAGCACGGCTCTCCATGTGGGAGCAGTCGGCGGAAAGGCTTTGCGCCAGAACTGCGGCTCAGAGCGCTTTGTGCGGCATGATAATACTGACCTTGTGCTTTGGCGGAGCGGGACTTTACATGAAAGCCACGGGCTATACCCGTCCCGACAAGGCGGACGAGTTCAGAGACCGGTTTTCGATATATATGAAGAATTTCAGCTGGGAAAAGCTTTCGGACGATGTACATGATGCGCTTATTCCCGTGAAGAGCAAGAACGTTACCCATGACGGCAGGCTGGGCAACACCGACAAGGTGGAGTTCACAGGCGAAAATGTGCTTGAGGTAACGCTGCCCTCCGATGCGGCAGAGCTTTATCTCAAGGGCTTCACCGCCACCGATTACACAGGCTCACGGTGGAATGCGGGGCCTGCTCTCCCACAGCTGGAGACAAAGCTTACCTCTCCCGAATTTTTCAGCGGACGTGCCCTTAAATATGTAGATGGTCTGGGCGATCTGGAGCTGAGAGATGTTATTGTCAGGACATCGGATTCCTCCGATACGGTGAAATATCTGCCAAATAACAGCGCAGGTCTGCTGGAGACAAACGGCATTCGCCGCAGGTTCGGCGTGTATTTTCCCCAGAACAGAGCGTATTATAACAATGGCAAGTATATCATCGACAACCCCGACAGCATAAGCCTTAACGACAAAATGGCAAGAGATCAGGAGCGCATGAGGAACTATGCTTATGCCCACTGCCTTGATGTTCCCGACACATTTACTGCCGCAGAGGACTTTTTTGCCGACTTTGAGGGCGGCAGCACATGGGATACGCTGGAATTTATCCGCAAAAAGCTTGCGGACACCTGCGAATATGACCTGGAATCGGGCAAGAAGCCTTTCGGCACGGACTTTGTTCAGTGGTTTTTGACGGAAAACAAAAAGGGCAGCTGTACTCACTTTGCATCGGCGGCGGCGCTTCTCTGCCGATATATGGGCATTCCCGCAAGGTATTGCGAGGGCTTTGTCATCAAGGGCAGCGACATTGCCATGTTCCCCTCCGAGGGCAGATATACCACCGTCAGCGTTCCCGACAGCCGTGCCCACGCATGGGTGGAGATATATGCGGACGGCTTCGGCTGGATAGTTTTCGAGACTACTCCCGGCTACGGAAATATGGTGTTCAGCGAAAATGCAGAGGATTATGCCAACCCCGAGGAAGTCTCCGAGATAACCTCCGTAACCACTCAGGCTCCCGTGTTTACAGAAAATCCCGACCTTACCACAGCTACCGAAACTGTGCAGATGATAGAGGGTTCGGACACTGCTCCCGCTCAGGAGGGAACATCGGCAACATCGCTGGAATCCTCCGAGAACGGCAGTGAAAATGCTGATGATACGTCTTCTCAGGACGGAGATAACAACGGCAATAACGGAACTTCCCCTCACGGCACAGGCGATAACGGTGACGGAAACGGCGGCAACACGGACGTTGCAGGCGAGGAGCAGACAGGCGAGGGCAGCATACAAAGCGAGTATGATATAAACGGCGTTGGCATCAGCTCCAACGACAGCACTGAGGAAACAACATCATCTGACGGAGAAATACAACAGGCTGAAAAGAAGCCTATGCCAAAGGCTGTGAAGATACTGCTTACGGTGATTTTGTGGGCGGTCATTATCGTAGGCGCTGTTTTTGCACTGCGATATGCAGAGCTTATGCGCAGAAAGAAGCTGGCTGAAAATGCCCCCGAAAAGGCAGCTGCGGAGATATACCGAATGCTTGCACGGCTGGCGGCTATGCAGGGCATTTGTGTATCGGCTGAAAAGCTTCCCGAACAGCTGAAAACGGACTTCGGCATTGAATGCGGCGATATTGTGTCTGCGGCACTGCGGGCAAGGTTCGGTCAGAACGGCAGCGTCAGTGCAAAAGATGCGGCGGTGTCTGCAAAACAGTACCGCACTGCGGCGGAGAAGCTTATCAGCGGACTTTCGGCAGAAAAAACAGTGCTGGCAAAGATCATCATGCTGGACAGATATTCAAAATAACGGTAACAAAAAGGACTGCTGCGCCTGCAACAGTCCTTTTTTGCTGCATTTCTATTGCATTCCGCAAAAAAATAGGCTATAATAGTATCATAATCTGAAAATGGAGTACCGTTATGGAAAAATTCAACAAAGTTCTTGCGGGCAACCGCATTAAATCACGCCGACTGGAGCTGGAGCTTACATTGTCGGAAATAGCAAATATGATAGGCGTTGCCCCCTCTACAATTCAAAGGTATGAGGCAGGCTCTATCGCAAGACCCAAAATACCCGTCCTGAAAGCTATCGCCTCCGCTCTGGGGGTAAGCTATTCGTGGATAACGGGCGGTGCGGACGAGATAGCTAATATGCCTGCCAACGCATATCCCGCCGATATGAGCGGAAATGTGCGAATACCGGTTATCGGCCGTGTCGCCGCAGGTCTTGCCTGCCATGCGGATATGGATATTGAGGGCTATGAATATGCACCTGCGGAGGATATCAACCCCGATGAGAATTATGTCTATCTCAGGGTAAAGGGCGATTCCATGTCTCCCCTTATACTTGAAGATGACCTTATCCTTGTAAGATGCCAGGATATCGTTGACAGCGGCACATATGCAGTGGTCATAATAGACAATGAGGACGGCGTGGTCAAGAAGATATATATGTCCAAGGGACGAATTGAGCTGAGGAGCGAGAACCCATATTATCCGCCGAGGATATTTGAGGGCGAGGAGTGCGCAAGAGTGCGTATCTTTGGTAAGGTCATTGAGTGCAAAAGGAAGTTCTGAGAAGCAAAGCAAAGAAAAAGCAAGGAAAAGAAAAAAGGACAAACCCCAAAGCCCGCACAAATCATATTTTCATAAACAAATTCAACTACAAAATAAAAGGACTGCCGCCATTCACGCAACAGTCCTTTTTGTATTGTATCTCAAAATTAAATCACTTGTTTTTAGAATATATGAGCATAAGACCTTTAAGCATAAGGTCATCATCACGAACGATCTTTTTTCTGCAAAGGGGTATGACCACCGATGCAAGACCGCCTGTGGCAACCGCAAAAGGCTCTTCGCCAAGCTCGTCTGCTATGCGCTCCAGCATTCCGTCAATGCTTGATGCGCTTCCGTAAAGGAAGCCGCTTTTCATGCACTCCACGGTGTTTGAGCCGATAAGCTTTTTGGGCGGCTCAAAGCCTATCTTCGGGAGCTGGGAGGTGCGCTCGGTAAGCGCTTCCATGGATACCTTTAAGCCCGGCATTATCATGCCGCCGATGTAGCTTTTGCTCCTGTCGATAACGGAAAATGTAGTGGCTGTTCCCATGTCGATGACAGCCAGCGGGCAGGGGTACTCGTTTATTCCCGCAACTGCTCCCACAACAAGGTCGCTGCCCAGCTGAGCGGGGTTGTCGATCTTGATGCTCAGTCCCGTTTTTATCCCGGGACCTACCACCATGGGGGTTATCCCCATGATCTTTTTCACGGCGGACTTCACGGTGTTGGTCACAAAGGGAACTACCGACGAGATTATTGCGCCCTCGATATCATGGGGGCTGACGTTGTGGATCTCAAAAATGCTTTTGAAGGAAACGGCATACTCAAAGTCGGTAGCCTTGTGGTCAGTGGAGATGCGCTCGGTGAAGCATATCTTTCCCTGCCGCTCTGCGCCGCCGATAACAATATTAGTGTTGCCGATATCAACTGCAAAGATCATTTTATCCGAGTCCTTTCATCAAGCCTTAGATGATTCGCTGCCCTTGTTGCCGATAAGCTTTGCGCTTTTAAGTCCCATAGACACTGCAAGAGTGAGAACGGTGGAGACAACAGCCTCGACCACAGCGTTTATTCCCACGAATGCGGCAACGAATGCAAGAACATTCAGCTCGCCCCTCATGCTCATGATGTAGTCGGAAGAACCGAAGCATACCATAAGAAGAGTCATGAAGAAGAGAGTGTTGAGAACTGCGCCTGCAAGGCCTGTGACCGCAAAGTTCACGGGAGCGGGTGCCTTTCTGAGCAGAGAGGACACAACTCCTGTGAGGTAGCCTGCCAGTGTTCTTGAGCCAATGGTCACGATGAGCGTGAGCAGAGGGCTGATACCGCAGAGAACGGTGCCGAATGCGCTTATTCCGAAGCACTGTGCAAAGCTTGTTATGCCGAATACCAGTCCCAGAACTGCGCTGCCTGTCGGGCCGAGAGCAACGGCTCCGATGGCTACGGGTATCATATTGAAGGTGATACTCAGCGGGCCAATGTTGAGATAGCCGATGGGTGTGAATGCCATCAGCACCAGCAGTCCTGTCAGAAGAGCCAGGAGCACCAGTTTCTTTGTGTCGTACTTTTTCATAAAAAATCCTCCTTGTTATTATTCCCGAAAGGGATACAATACAATTATGGATACAATACCCGAGTATTATAGCATAATGTTCTGCGGATTTCAAGCAATATTTGTGAATTGGGGAAATAACCGTCATAACCGTGGCTTTTTACTTTTTTTCATCATCGGTGCAGTGCATTATTCACAAAAAACAGTTGATTATTTTTAGCGGGTGTGCTATTATAAAAATAATGCAAATTTATGGCTATTGCTGTCTGAAAGGAATGGTTAATTATGGTAAATTCACGTTTCACCAATCTTATTGACTTAAATGACATGAGCAGCGACTGGTGGCTGAACGTTGTAAAGCTCGGCGCCGATATCTGCGATAATCCCGCAAAATATGCCAAGGCTTGCGAGGGCAAGATCATGGCTACCCTGTTCTATGAGCCTTCTACCCGTACTCAGATGTCTTTCCAGACTGCAATGCTCCGTCTCGGCGGTACTATCATCGGCTTCGATAACCCCGCAACCTCTTCCGTTGCAAAGGGCGAGAACCTGAAGGATACCACAAAGATAGTATCCTCCTACGCTGATATCATGGTTATGCGCCACCCCTCCGAGGGCGCTGCAAAGGCTGCGGCCCTTACTGCCGACTGCCCTATCATCAACGCAGGCGACGGAAGCCATCTTCACCCCTCTCAGACACTGCTTGATATGCTCACTCTTTACAAGGAAAAGGGCAGACTTGAAGACCTGACTATCGGTCTGTGCGGCGACCTGAAAAACGGCAGAACCGTTCACTCAATGTGCAAGGCACTTTCAAGCTTCAAGGGAATAAAGTTCGTGTTCATCTCCACTCCTCAGCTTGGTATGCCCGAGTACATCAAGGATATACTGAGAGCAAAGAACTGCGAGTTTGTCGAAAATCCCTCTCTGGAGGACGCTATCGGCGGACTTGATATGCTCTACATGACAAGAGTTCAGAAGGAGCGCTTTGCTTCCGAGGAAGAATATTATGCACTTAAGGACGCTTATATCCTTGACAAGGCAAAGCTCAATAAGGCAAAGAGCGACTGCATCGTGCTCCACCCCCTGCCCAGAGTTGATGAGATAACCATGGACGTGGACGATGACCCCAGAGCCATGTACTTCAAGCAGGCTAAGTACGGTATGTATGCACGTATGGCAATAATCCTCACGGTGCTGAACAGCCCCAATGAGTCCCGCCCCCTGCTTACAGGAGAGGTCATTCCCGGAGTTTGCTGCACAAATCCCAACTGCATAACTCACAAGGAAAATTATCTGCCTAAGTCCTTCAGAGGCGTCGGCGATATGCTTGAATGCGAATACTGCGACGAGAGACGTCTCGGAGTATAACAAATGCAATGCCGCACAGAGCCGCCGACATGGCTGCTTTGTGCGGCTTTTTGTCTTTTGGGGCTGAATAGGACTGAAAATGCAATATTATGCACTGTTTAAGGCATTGTTATGAAACTAAAAATATAGAAATTGTTACTTGTCAAAAAGGGGTTTTTATATTATAATATATATGCAGGCGTAATTTATCGGACTTTTGTCAGAGGCGTTCAGGGGTGCTGTTTGCGTTTGCTTTGCAGAGAACAGATCGTGCAAAATGAATTTTTTGAACCTGCTCACTGCAAGTTTTTGTAAAGGATGGCTTTTATACTATGAAAACTGAAGCGAAAAAGGCGGCTGCGGCACCTCAGGAGCTGCCCATGCTTGCTTTGCGGGGACTTGTTGTTTTCCCGAAAGTGATAATACATTTTGACGTTGCCAGGGAGAAATCCGTTAAAGCGCTTACTGCCGCTGCAAATGGCAGCAAGCTTATATTTCTTGCCGCTCAGAGCGATTATACCGATGATGTGGGCGCAGATAAGATATATACCACAGGCGTTGTTGCCGAGGTAAAGCAGATGCTCAAAGTCCCCGGGGGGATCACCCGTGTTATGGCTGAGGGTCTGTACAGGGCAAAGCGTGTTGATGTTATCAGCGAAGAGCCTTATTTCATCTGCACGGTGAAGAAAGCTCCCGAGCGTGCGCCCAAGATCGACCCTATGGAGATGGAAGCTCTTGTAAGGGCAGTCAAGGACGAATTTATGGCGTACAGCGCCAATATGCCCCGTATGCCCAAGGAATACATAGAGTCCATACTGGGCAGCGATGACCCCAAGGCTGTGTTTGATAACATTGCCGTAAGTATGCCATTGCCCGTGCCCGAGAAGCAGCAGCTTCTTGAAGCAAACGGACTGCACAACAAGCTCAGCATGCTGCTGGCACTGCTTTCACACGAAGCGGAGGTCATGGGCATCGAGCGTGAGATACAGGACAAGGTTAAATTACAGATAGACGAGTCCCAGAAGGAATATTACCTGAGGGAACAGATGAGGGCTATCTCCCAGGAGCTGGGCGAGGACGAGTCCGTTCAGGACGAAGCCTACGAATATATGGAGAAGATAAACGCTCTGAAGCTTGCTCCCGAGATAACCGAAAAGCTGCTTAAAGAGGCGGACAGGCTGGCAAGAACAGCTTCCGCATCTCAGGAAGCTTATGTTATAAGGAACTACCTTGACACCTGCCTTGACCTGCCGTGGAACAAATCCACAAAGGACAAGACCGACCTTGCACGCACCAAGGCTGTTCTGGATAAGGATCACTACGGCCTTGACAAGGTAAAGGACAGGATACTGGAGACCATTGCCGTAAGGCAGCTGGCTCCCGATATCAAGGGTCAGATAATATGCCTTTACGGCCCTCCGGGAGTGGGCAAGACCTCTATTGCCAAGTCCATTGCAAAGGCACTGGGCAGGAAATATGAGCGTATCTCACTGGGCGGCGTAAGGGACGAATCCGATATCAGAGGTCACAGAAAGACCTATGTGGGCGCAATGCCCGGACGTATAATCGACGCTCTCACAAGGGCGGGAAGCAACAATCCCCTTATCCTGCTGGACGAGATAGACAAGATATCGGGGGACTACAAGGGCGACCCCTCATCTGCGCTGCTGGAAGTTCTTGACAGCGAGCAGAACAGCACATTCCGTGACCATTACATCGAGCTGCCCTTTGACCTGAGCAATGTGCTTTTCATTACCACAGCAAACGATATAAGCACCATCGACCCTCCTCTGAGGGACCGTATGGAGATAATAGAGCTTTCAAGCTACACCCGTGAAGAGAAGTTCCACATTGCAAAGGAGCATCTTATCCACAAGCAGCTGAAAAAGCACGGCCTTAAAGCTTCTATGCTTAAAATAGATGACAAGGCCCTTTATGAGATCATTGACAGCTACACCAGAGAAGCAGGCGTAAGAGGTCTGGAACGCCTTATCGCAAAGATATGCAGAAAGGCTGCAAGAATAATTGCGGAGGGCATGGCTGAAAACGGCAAGGCAGGAAAGGTGACTGTCACACTCAAAAATCTGGAAGAATTTCTGGGACATCAGAAGTTCTTGGGCGATGAAGTTTCCAAGACTGATGAGGTTGGCGTTGTAAACGGACTGGCATGGACTTCCGCAGGCGGTGTTATAATGCCTCTCGAAGTTCTTGTAATGGACGGCAAGGGCACAGTTGAAGCCACAGGCTCACTGGGTGACGTTATGAAGGAAAGCTCCAAGCTTGCTGTAAGCTATGTGCGCTCCATTGCCGATGATTACGGCATCAACCGCAACTTCTACAAGGAGAAGGATATACATATCCACGCTCCCGAGGGGGCTACTCCCAAGGACGGTCCCTCCGCAGGCGTTACCATGACGACTGCCCTTGTTTCGGCACTGTCGGGAATACCTGTCCGCTGCGACGTGGCAATGACAGGCGAGATAACCCTCCACGGAAAGGTGCTTCCCATCGGCGGACTTCGTGAAAAGACCATGGCGGCATACAAGGAGGGGCTCAAGACCGTTATCATTCCCGCAGGCAACAAGGGCGACCTTGATGATGTGGACGATGTGGTAAAATCTGGCATCAGCTTTGTATTTGCCGAGAAGATAACCGATGTGCTGGACGCTGCTCTTACCGAAAAGCCCGAAAAAGCCGAAAAGTCGGAGCTTATGACAACAACCTGAACCCAAGGAGGAACAGATGAACTTTAACAAGGCAGAATTTGTCAGGTCATACGGAGAATATTCCCAGCTGCCCCCTTCCGACAGGCTGGAGCTTGCTTTTGCGGGGCGGTCAAATGTGGGAAAATCCTCGCTTATAAACAAGATATTCAACAGGAAAAATCTTGCCCGTGTATCGGCAGTTCCCGGAAAGACCGCCACAATAAACTATTATTCGCTGGAGAACATCTATCTGGTGGATCTTCCCGGATATGGCTATGCAAAGGTGGCAAAGTCCGACAAGGTGCGCTGGTCGGGGCTTATCGAGGGGTATCTTCATGATGACAGAAATCTGGGGCTTATCTTCCAGCTTATAGATATGCGTCACCCGCCCACTGCCGACGATATGCAGATGATAAACTTCCTCATTGAAAGCGAGATACCCTTTGTGATAATCTTCACCAAGGCGGACAAGCTCTCAAAGCGCCAGAGGGAGGAGCGCATGGCAGGCTTTGCGCAGGAGATACCGTATTTCTCCGACATTGAACACGTTGAGTTTTCCGCCGAGAACGGCGAGGGAGCGGATAAGATAAGAAATATCATCTGCGAGCTTGCCGAAAGCGGAAATGACGATATAGGCTGACCTGACAAATGGTCGGCGCAGAAAAATAAACCGAAAGGATCTGATCTGGGATGTTAGTATCGAAAAATCTTGCTGTGAACGGTGAAGGACACCTTACCGTAGGCGGAATAGACACTGTGGAGCTTGCGCATGAATACGGCACGCCTCTTTATGTAATGGACGAGGACCTTATCCGTGAGCACTGCCGCAGCTTCAAGCAGTCTATGGATAAGTATTACGGCGGAAAGGGTCTTGTATGCTACGCAAGCAAGGCGTTCTGCTGCAAGGCTATGTGCAGGATAATGCTTGAAGAGGGACTGGGACTGGACGTTGTTTCCGAGGGTGAGCTTTACACAGCTCTCAGCGTCGGCTTCCCTGCCGAAAAGCTTTGCTTCCACGGCAACAACAAGACTGACCATGAGCTTTCCTATGCGCTGGAGCAGGGCGTGGGAAGAATCATCGTTGATAATATCTTCGAGCTTGACCGCCTGAACGCTCTTGCCGAGAAAACAGGCAAGACCGCAAACATCATGTACAGAATAAAGCCCGGTATCGACGCTCACACCCATAACTTCATCATGACAGGTCAGATCGACAGCAAGTTCGGTTTTGCCCTTGAAACAGGCGAGGCTTATGAGGCTGTGAAGAAGGCGATCTCCGCAAGCCACATCAACCTTGTGGGACTTCACTGCCACATCGGCAGCCAGATATTCGATATCGACCCCTTTGTAAAGGCTGCTGAGGTAATGCTCACATTCATTGCAAAGATAAAGAACGAGCTTGGCTTCGAGGTAAAGGAGCTTAATCTGGGCGGCGGCTTCGGTATCAAGTACACCGAGGAGGACGCTCCCGTTGCATATGAGAAGTACATGGAAAAGGTTTCCGCAAAGGTTGCGGAGGTTTGCGCTGAGCAGAAGCTCACACAGCCCTTTATCCTTATCGAACCGGGCAGATCTATTGCCGCTCCTGCTGGCATAACACTTTACACTGTGGGCGGAAAGAAGGTTATCCCCAACATCAGAACATATGTTTCCGTTGACGGCGGTATGGGCGATAATCCCAGATATGCGCTTTATCAGTCCAAGTATGACGTTGAAGTTGCAAACAAGGCAGACCTGCCCAAGAGCGAAGTCGTTACCGTTGCGGGCAAGTGCTGTGAAACAGGCGACCTTATCGGCGAGGGTATGCCCATTCAGCCCGTTGAACCGGGCGATATCCTTGCAGTCCTTGCAACAGGCGCATATAACTACTCCATGTCCTCAAACTACAACCGTATCCCCAAGCCCGCTGTTGTTATGGTAAGCGGCGGCAAGAGCAGGGTGGTTGTAAAAAGAGAAAATCTTGAAGATATCGTAAGAAACGACCTTGACTGAGATGATCCTTTGAAATAAGCATTGGCGGCGGAAGATTATATGCGTATTGTATATAACATTCCGCCGCCTTTTGTGCAAGGTGATATTTTTGTGAAATTCTGCCGATTTTTTGGTATCAGCACTTGATTTTATTGGAAAATATGTTATAATTTTATAATGTAAAACATATAGATGTATATGCAAAGAACAAGGGGGAAGTAATTTGAGCATAATAATGGATCTTTTTGTCCGCAGCCATCAGCACAGCAAAACACTTACAGACGAAGAATTCTGGGAACTTATACATACTATAGATCACGAATACAAGGGTGACAGCGAGGCAGTTGTATCTTCCCTTATACGCCACCTGAAAAAGTGCGAGGACGAATATATATTTGCCTTTGATGACAAGCTTTCCGAGCTGGTGCACGCATTGGACGGCAAGAGCTGGGCTGACGAGCTTTTCGGCAGCGAGCCTTTTTCCGAGGATAAGTTCCTCAGCGCCAGATATGCGGCTGTGGCAGACGGAATGGAGCATTACAGCAAGATAATCGGTCACAGGGAAAAGCTTTCCGACGATCATATCTATGACCATGACGGCAAGTGGGAGGGCGAGACTGACGGCCTTATGACTGCTGCTGCGGAGGCATGGTCTTATAAGCACAATGAGCCTGTGAGCAAATATCCGCACAAGCTGAAATATGATGTAAAGTCACACAGCAATGCGGAAATGTGGCAATAATATCAAAAAACTAATGAAATGGCTGTTGCAGTGTCATACTGCGGCAGCCTTTTGTGTTATAATGCTGTGCAAGTGAATTTTACTGATTTGTCCGTACCTGCGCCTAACGGCGGAAATCAAATTCGACGTTCCTTGCGGAACGCCTCTTGATTTCAAGCCGCCTGCATGAAATAGTTTTTAGCTTATTTCGATAGGGCATATTCATATGCAAGACTTTGAAATTTCGGTGCAGGCGGCTTATGTAATTTATAATCAGTCGGCTAACGTTGTAATCATTTTAGCCGTCAGCAAAAAGGTTTCGTCGCTTGCGAGCGACGACCAAATGGCTCCGCCCTTTGGAAACCTGCCACCTTTGAAAAGGTGGGCTAAACTTTTTACCTTTGTGCTTATTTGTGCGGACTTTTTTAATTGGTTGATTTACTGCAAAGCTTTATTACATTATCACGCTGCCAATGCAAATCGGGTGTGGTTAAAAATATATGAAAAGGAAATAAAATACTGTAGAAATCTTATACGGCGCTAACGTATAATTATTATGTATCGCATTATTATATAAAAATTAGCAAAGTGATAGGAGGCAGCAGCTTGTTTGAGCTAAATATCCGCTTTCAGCTGGCGGCACTGATATTTGTTGCGGTAATACTTTTTGATTTTCTCAGGTCAAAAAAGATACCTACCGTTGCCAACAAGAAATTCCGTGTGGTAATAATCTGCACTGTTATCAACCTGTTCTGTGACATAACTACTGTTTACACCATCACTCATATGGACACCGTTCCCGACACAGTAAACAAAATAGCCCACAGGGCGCTTTACATATCCATTGCTGCCGTTGTGCAGAGCTTCTACAAGTACATATGCGCTCTTGACAGCGACAAGGGCACGGAAAACAAGATAGTATCGGCGCTGTGCAATCTGCCCTTTGCGGCGGCGGTGGCAAGTGCGCTGTTCCTGAAAATATACTTTGTGTGCGACAATGAAAAATACGCCTACTCACAGGGCGCTGCGGTGGTGGCGATGTTCTTCTTCGTGGGAATACTGCTGCTTATAATCATCAGCACCACTGTAAGGATAAGGATACCCGCCGAAAACAAGATAATGATACTCTGCGGCGTTGGTATCTGGATAACCGTTTGTATAATACAGTATTTTGTGCCAAATCTCCTGCTTACGGGTCTGGGAATTTCCGTAATGCTGCTGCTTGTGTATCTGGCATTTGAAAACCCCGGAGAATACACTGATCACCAGACAGGCTGCTACAACAGATTTGCTTTTGACAGCGTGCTCAATGAGAAGATGCACTCCGAAAAGCCCTTTGATATCATAAGCGTTGTTATTGACGAGCTTGATGCGGTCATCACCCGCTTCGGATACGCCGAGTCACACAGGCTTATGAAGGAAATGGCAGACTTTCTGACCTCGCTTTCCAGTAAAAACGTTTACGTTTACCGTGACGACTGCTTTGCATTTTTCTCGGACAATGAGGGGACTACGGAGACCGTCTGCTGTGCTATCCGGAAAAGGCTTGGGGGCACTTGGGTGCTTCAGGGAATGCCCGTTGCAGTGAGTGCTCATGCGGATGTGCTGAGGTTTCCCGATTTTGCTCACAACTGCGCCGAGGTCAACGATATCCTCAAATATGCGGGTGAACACGTTGAGAGCGGCAAGCTGGTGAACGTTATCGACAAAAAGTGCGCCGACGGCTTCAAGCATGAGACGGAGCTGGTGGCTCTGCTGAAAAATGCGGTTGAAAATGACGGTTTCGACGTATATTATCAGCCTATATATAACCTTGAAAAGGAAAAATACACTTCTGCGGAAGCGCTTATCCGCCTCAGCGACACAGGCAGCTTCGGTCAGGTATCGCCCGACGAGTTCATTCCCGTGGCGGAAAAGAACGGACTTATCACGGATATCGGCAACATCGTGCTGAAAAAGGTGTGCCGCTTTATCAGCGGAAACAGGATAAACGAGCTGGGTATCGACTACGTGGAAGTAAATCTTTCGGGCGTGCAGATAGTTAACAGCAGCCTGCCCGACGATATTATGGCGGTGCTGAACGAGCACAATGTTCCCTCGCATTTCCTCAACTTTGAAATGGCTGAAACAGCCGAGACTTCAAACCACATGGCGGTGAATATCCACAGGATAAGGAGCGGCGGAAGCGGCTTCTCGCTGGAGGATTTCGGCAAGGTGGGTTCGGGTCTTTCAAAGATAACCGACAACGGTTTTGACATCATCAAGCTGGATAAGAGCCTTGTTCAGCCATGCCTTGACAGGGAAAACAAAAAGGCGGGCATTATCCTTGAAAGCCTTATCGGAATGATACGTCAGCTGGGCATTGAGATCGCCGCAGAGGGCGTTGAGACCGAAGAGATGGCGAATGAGCTTATTTCCGACGGGGTAAACTATCTTCAGGGATATTATTACTCCAGACCCCTCAGCGAGGGTAAATTCCTGGAATTTATAAAGCAGCACAACATGAAAGGAACATAATTTATGGCAGAACTTACACCAACCTATGACGAGCAGCCTGTAAAGGCGATAATCGTTACTGTAGATACGGGTGAATTTGACGCAGAGCTTTCGCTGGGCGAGCTGGAAGAGCTTGCTCATACCGCAGGTGCGGAGGTTGTGGGAAGCGTGCTCCAGAAAAGGCCTTCTCCCGACACTGCCACATATATCGGCTCGGGCAGGCTTGAAGAGCTGGTGCCTCAGATAGAGGCGCTGGAAGCAGACCTGCTCATATTCGACTGCGAGCTTACCGCAAATCAGACCAAAAACATCGAAGCGGTCACAGATGTGCGTGTTATCGACCGCACCACCCTTATTCTTGATATATTCGCACAGAGGGCACTTTCCGCAGAGGGACGCATTCAGGTCGAGCTGGCGCAGCAGAAGTACCGCCTTGCCCACCTTGCGGGCAAGGGCGTGTCGCTGTCACGACTGGGCGGCGGTATCGGAACCAGAGGCCCCGGTGAGTCCAAGCTTGAAACCGACAGGCGACATATCCGCCGCAGGATAGAAATACTTGAGGGCGACCTTAAAGAGATACGAAAGCGCCGTGACCTTATCAGAAACAGGCGCAAAAAGGATAATGTTATTACGGCTGCCATTGTGGGCTACACCAACGTGGGCAAGTCCACGCTGCTCAACGCCCTTACCGATGCGGGAGTTCTGGCTGAAAACAAGCTCTTTGCAACCCTGGACGTAACTTCCCGTGCGATAGAGCTGCCCGACGGCAGAAGCGTTCTTCTGGCGGATACTGTAGGGCTTATCAGGCGGCTGCCCCACAATCTGGTTGAGGCGTTCAAGAGCACTCTTGAAGAGGCTGCCAATGCGGATATTATCCTGAACATCATCGACATCAGCTCCGATGACGCATACGGACAGGCTCAGGTCACGGAAGAGCTGCTGAACGAGCTGGGCTGCGAGGGCATTCCCAGAATAAACGTGCTCAACAAGTGCGACAAGCTGGCAGGCTGGGAAAATATCCCAGAGGACGATAACACCGTCAAGATATCCGCAAAGGAGAAGATAGGCTTTGACCGTCTCCTTGAATGTATAGCGGCAAATCTCCCCGAAACATCGGTGCGTGGCAGCTTTGTTATCCCCTATGACAAGGGAAATCTGCTGAATGTTATCCGTGACGAGGGCAAGATATTCTCCGAAGAATACACAGCGGAGGGCACTCTCATTGACGCTCTTGTTGATAACAAAGTGTATTATCTTGTAGAAAAATACAAACAGTAATATAGGTAATAAAAATGCTGAACATAAACGTTATAACCGTGGGCAAGCTCAAGGAAAGCTACCTGAGAGATGCCTGCGCCGAATATGAAAAGCGGCTGGGGGCATACAGCACCATAAAGGTCATAGAGCTGGCTGAAAGCCGTCTGCCCGACTCGCCCTCTCAGAAAGAGATAGCAAATGCCCTTGAAAACGAGGCGGACATGATACTGAAAAAGATCACACCTCAGAGTGCAGTCATAGCCATGTGCATCGAGGGCAAGATGATGTCCTCCGAGGACTTTTCGCACAAGCTGGAGGGCTTTGCGCTGGAGGGCAAAAGCACTGTGAACCTGATAATCGGCAGCTCATACGGGCTTTCGGACAGGGTGAAGAGTGCGGCGCACCTGAGACTTTCAATGTCGCCCATGACATTTCCTCATCAGCTGGCAAGGGTGATGCTGCTGGAACAGCTTTACCGTGCTATGAGCATTTCGGCGAATGGAAAATATCATAAATAAGAATAAACAAAGCTCCGTCGATTGGCGGAGCTTTTACATTTTTCTGTAAACTGCAGGTTTGATATATTTGTACTTGGTATCACGGGAAAGGGACTCCGCATGACCGATAAACAGATATCCCCCCTGCTTGGTCACGTTATAAAAACGCTCCGCAAGGGCATCTCTGGTGGGTGCGTCAAAATATATCATAACATTCCGGCAGCTTATAAGGTCAAAGGGCTTTTTGTACTTTATGTCGTCCATAAGGTTGAACTTCTTGAATATGACCTGGTTGCGTATCCTGTCTGCCACCTGATATACGCCCTTTTCCATGCGCACAAAGTAGCTCCTTACCCATTCGGGTGGGAGACCCTCCAGCATATCGGCGGTATAGATGCCTGCCTTGGCTGTCCGAAGAACCTCGGTATCAAGGTCGGTAGCAAGGATATGGGTGTCCCACAGCTCCTTGCGGCTGCCGAAGTAGTGGTCGATTGTCATTGCAAGGGTATATGCCTCCTGACCCGTTGATGAAGCTGCGCACCATATACGCATATCGTGGTCGGTCACGGTATTCTCGATATAGGGCAGGATATCCGTTTCAAGGAACCTGAAATGGTCAGGCTCACGCATAAATGAGGTATGGTTGGTGGTAAGGCTGTTTATCAGGCGTATCTTTTCCCTGCCGCTGTCGTTCAGGGCGTGGTCAAGATAGTCGGTGAAATTATCATATCCTCTTGCGGCGGCAATGCCTGTCAGGCGGCTTTCTATAAGTATTCGTTTTTTTTCAAGGTTGATACCGTAGTTGGTTTTTATAAAATTAACCACACGGTAAAAATCATCGTCGCTCAGTTTAAGCATCGGTGCACCTATCTCTCTCGTATTAAAGGGTAATGAGTGTTGATATCTGAACTTTTGCTTGTGCTGTATCAAAAATCCCTTTGAAACCATTATACTATATTTTTACAGCTTCTACAAGAGAATTGCCGAAATATTACGGTGATTTATCATAAGAATTTGCAGGCTCATTTTCAGCTAATTTGTACAAAATGTCGATTTGTTATTATGTGAGATAGGATATCTTAACTTTTATTCCCCAGCGGAGGTATCCCAGTCCTTGCAGACGCTTAACCATTTTTCAAATCCTGAATATTTTTCAAGCTCAGGCAATAAGATACAGCAATGCCGCACCTTTTTGGGGGTGCGGCATATTTTTTACTTTGCGTATTCGATTGCACGGCTCTCTCTGATAAGATGTACCTTGATCTGTCCGGGATAATCCATCTCGTTTTCGATCCTCTGAGCAATTTCTCTTGCAACGAGTACCATCTTTTCGTCGTTTACCTGCTCGGGAACTACCATTATGCGGACTTCACGGCCTGCCTGGATAGCGTAGGATTTCTCAACGCCCTCGTAGGAGGTGCATATTTCCTCAAGCTTCTGGAGACGCTTGATGTAGTTTTCGTAATTTTCGTTTCTTGCACCGGGTCTTGCAGCGGAAATCGCATCTGCTGCCTGGACCAGAGCGGCGATAACGGTCTTGGTCTCAACATCGCCGTGGTGAGCCTCGATAGCGTGGATTACCTCGGGGCTTTCCTTGTACTTGCGGCACACGTCAACGCCTATCTGAACGTGAGAACCTTCGATCTCATAGCTCAGCGCCTTGCCGATATCGTGGAGCAGACCTGCACGTCTTGCAAGGTTTGCGTCAACACCAAGCTCGGAAGCCATTATGCCTGCCAGATGTGCGACCTCGATAGAATGGTTGAGCACGTTCTGACGGTAGGAGGTTCTGTATCTGAGACGGCCGATAAGGCGTACCAGCTCGTGATTGATTCCGTGAACATTGGTCTCGAGGATAGCTCTTTCGCCCTCCTGCTTGATCTTATGCTCGACCTCACGCTTTGCCTTATCCACCATTTCCTCTATTCTTGCGGGGTGGATTCTTCCGTCGGCGATAAGCTTTTCAAGTGCGATCCTTGCTACCTCACGGCGGGCAGGGTCGAAGCAGGAAAGTGTGATCGCTTCGGGAGTATCGTCGATGATGAGCTCGACGCCTGTAAGTGTTTCGAGAGTTCTGATGTTTCTTCCCTCTCTACCTATTATTCTTCCCTTCATCTCATCGTTGGGAAGGGGAACTACCGAGACTGCGGTCTCAGCTACCTGATCTGCTGCACACTTGGATATTGCCAGCGAGATAAGGTCTCTTGCCTTTTCCTCGCAGGTATCCTTGAGCTGCTGCTCGTACTGCTGGATCTTGAGAGCCTTTTCGTGGACAAGGTCATTTTCCAGCATTGAAAGCAGATGCTCCTTTGCCTGATCCATGGTGAGCTGGGATATCTTTTCCAGCATTTCCATCTGGGATTTCTTGATCTTGTCAGCCTCTTCAAGCTTTTCATCGGCTGCTTTCAGCTTTTTCTGGAGCTGATCGTCCTTCTTTTCAAGGGCGTCATTCTTCTTGTCAAGGTTTTCTTCCTTCTGCTGGATACGGCGTTCCTGACGGGTAAGCTCGTTCCTGCGCTCCTTGATCTCCTTTTCAAGCTCTGTGCGGCTCTTGTGGATCTCGTCCTTAGCCTCGACCAGCGCTATCTTCTTCTTGCTGTCAGCCTCTTCCTTTGCTGCTTCAATGATTCTTTCGGCTTCCTTTTCGGCAGAGCCTATCGCTGCTTCTGCCTGGGATTTGCGGTACTTTATGCCTGCACGGAAAAATACAAATCCCGCTACGGCCGCCGTTGCCACAAATATTGCAATATAGATCACGTACTGCAAATTTATTACCTCCTTCATTCAAACTGATTATGATAATCGCTTCGGAGGCAGTTGGTATTTGATTGATTTTCGTTATCCGCAGTTTTCTTTTTGTTATGCGGATATTAAGAACATTAAGTTATAATACGGCGAGCGCAGTCCTACTTTATGGTTTGCTTTGGTCTTATTGCATATGCTTTCTCCATTTAAAATAAGAACACATTCAGAATATTAAGCCTGACGGGCATTTGCTGCCCGAATGTATATGAAAATCTTCTATACACAAAATACCTATAGAAGCGACAAATGTAAAAGCAGTTTTATTTTATAACACGCCGCAGCTTCCTGACACTGTGTCAGCGGGCTTTGCGGAGTGCATTGATTTATATACTGCAAACACATTTTTATTGTAATATAATTTTCCCCGCTTGTCAAGGAATTTTATATAATTTAACACTATTCAATAAGAAATTTGTGGTTTTGCTGTATAAAAATACAGTTGACAGGAATGCGGTTTAGTGATATGATAATCATAAGAAAAAATACTTTTAAAGTGTTGATGAAGAATCCTTTTCACGCATTGCGGCTTTCAGAGACTGTCCGACGGTAGGCTGGGATCGGGCGGGGCTGCGCATGAACGGGAACCGTCTTCTGAGCCTGCTTAATAGGCAGCGGCGCTCCCGTTACAGAGCATATGAGGCATTTGCAGCCTGCAATGAGGCGGTGCAAGTGCGAAAACGGGTGGAATCACGGTAAAATATCGTCCCGAGGCTTCGGCTTCGGGACGTTTTTATTTTTTATAAGGAAGATTTTAAGATGAACACATTAAACGATCTGTATGTAAGGCTTTCAAGCATTGCGGTGTTCCGCAACGTGCTGAAGCTCAAAACCATGGGAAGGCTGCTGACGATGCTCAAGGAACAGTCCCCCGAGGCCTGCGGCGAGTTCGTTCACTCTCTTTACAGGCACGGCTCCAACCTTTCCGACTATGTCATCAAGGCTGTTACCGAGGACGAGAACGCATATCTGCTGCGAAAGGCACGCCGTGACAATGTTTCTCCCGTAATGGAGAACGCTGTCCGCCGTGAACTGGGGCTTTTTGAGGAAATTTCCATGCTGACCACGGAAAATGTCCGCACAGCTATGGGCTACATGGGTTATCTGCCCGAGTGGGAGAACACTCATTACGATTTCCATGCCCTTTACGCTGAGCGCCTTGACCAGCTTTTTACCAAGGGCTACGGCATTTTTGCAAAATACACCGCATTTATGCTCAAAGACCACGTTATCGAGCCTGTTCTCACTCCCGACCCCCAGAGGCTCTCTCAGCTTCCCGCTTATGAGACCCAGAGGAAAAAGGTCATTGACAACACACTTGCTCTCATCAAGGGCAAGCCTGCGGCAAACTGCCTGCTTTACGGCGATGCGGGCACTGGCAAATCCTCCACTGTAAAGGCTGTGGTAAACGAGTTTGCGGACAGGGGACTGAGGCTCATAGAACTGAAAAAATCCCAGCTCCACGAACTGCCCGACGTTATGGACGCTATTGCGGATAATCCCCTTAAATTCATCATTTTCATCGACGACCTGTCATTCTCCTCGGACGATGCGGATTTCGGTGCGCTGAAAGCTGTGCTTGAAGGCTCCATTGCCTCCAAGGCATCAAATGCTGTCATCTACGCCACCAGCAACCGCCGCCACCTTGTCAAGGAAAGCTTTGCCGACCGTGACGGTGACGATATCCATGCAAGAGATACCCGTGAGGAGCTGGCTTCCCTTTCCGAGCGCTTCGGCTTGAAGGTAACGTTCCTGAAGCCTGACAAGGACACATATCTGAAGATAGTTGAGTACCTTGCAGGTCAGTACGGAATTGAAATGGATAAGGACGAGCTGTTCACCAAGGCTGAGGCGTATGCTCTCCGCAGAAGCGGCAGAAGCGGACGTGCCGCACGTCATTTTGTTGAAATGCTCAAGGCTGAAGAGCCATCCGACAATGAATAAGGAAAACGTTATGAAAAAAAGATTTTTAACTGTAATTTGCCTGTTATCCGTTATGGCACTTTCCGCTTGTGGTGATAACGCAAGCAATGGCACTGCCGAAAATAATGCTGTGACACTGCCGATGACAGACGGCAAGCCTGTTGTGACAGATGAGGCTGAAACACAGGAAACATCGGAAACCGCTGAGGAAGCTCAGTCGGAAGATGCGACTGAAACTGAAGCATCTGATATTGATAATGTCGTATCTCCTGCCGAATATAACATATCTTCCCTTAAAGGCCCTACCACAATGGGCATGGCAAAGCTTATGTCCGACAGCGAAAACAATCTTACCGCAAATAAATATAATGTGTCGATTTTCGGCACTGCCGATGAGATAGTTGCGGGAGTTGTCAGCGGAAGCACAGATATTGCAAATGTTCCCGCAAATCTGGCGGCTGTGCTTTACAACAAGACCGAGGGGGCAATAGATGTTGCCGCCGTTAATACTCTCGGCGTGCTTTACGTGGTAACAAGCGGCGAGGAGATAAACTCTGTTGCCGACCTTAAAGGCAAGGTGGTTTATTCCACAGGCAAGGGCACCACTCCCGAGTATGTTTTCAACTACATTCTCCGTCAGAACGGTCTTGAGCCGCAGACGGACGTTACTGTTGAATATAAGTCCGAGGCAAGCGAATGTGCTGCCGTTATGGCTGAAAGCGAAAATGCGATAGCAGTTCTCCCACAGCCTTATGTTACTGCGGCACAGCTCCGGAACGAGAACATAAAGATAGCTCTCAGCCTTACGGACGAGTGGGAAAAGGTGTGCGATACTCCTCTTATCACGGGCGTTACCGTGGCGCAGAAAAGCGTTATAGAAGAGAACACTGCTGCATTTGATGATTTCCTTGGCGAATATCAGGCTTCGGTGGATTTCGTGAATGAAAATACCGATGAAGCTGCAGAGCTTATCGGCGGCTATGATATTGTAAAAGCGCCTGTTGCCAAAAAGGCTCTTCCATACTGCAACATCACCCTGCTGAGGGGCGAGGATATGAGAAGCGCTGTAAGCGGCTACTGGAATGTGCTTTTCGAGGCAGACCCCAAGGCTGTTGGCGGTACGCTCCCTGATGACGGCGCTTTTTATATGGAAATGATAAATGAATAAGTCTGACAAAAAGGACTTTTTTCAAAAGATGCTGAGCATATTGTTCTGGCTTGCTTTGTGGCAGGCGGTGGCAATGGCACTCAACAAAAGCATTATACTGGTAACTCCCGTTGCGGCGGTGAAAAGGCTTTTTGAGCTTATCCCGCAGGCGGATTTCCGGCGGACGGTGCTAAACTCATTCCTCAGGATAGGCGGCGGATTTATGCTGGCGCTTATCATGGGAACGGTGCTTGCGGCGCTTTCCGCAGGATACAAGCTCATGCGCACCCTGATATCGCCCCTTATGACGGCGGTTAAGGCGGTGCCTGTGGCATCGTTCATCATATTTGCACTGTTTTTTATGAAAAGCAGAGAGCTTTCGGTTCTGATATCTTTCCTCATGGTGCTTCCCGTGATATACGAGGCGGTGCTGGAGGGAGCGGAAAGCACAGACAGGGAGCTTAAAGAAGCGGCGGAAGTATTCAGGCTGGACGGTGCAAAAAAGCTCCGATACCTGTATTTTCCCGCTGTTATGCCATTCCTAACTGCGGCGTGCAGGACGGGAGCGGCGCTGGCTTTCAAAAGCGGCACTGCGGCAGAGGTGATAGGTCAGCCCGATCTTACCATGGGCGATATGCTTTATCGGGCGAAAATTTATCTTGAAACTGCCGACCTTTTTGCTTGGACGCTGGTAATAATCATATTGGCAAAGCTCTTTGAGCTTTTGATATCAAAGGCTCTGGGTTTTATATACAAAAGATCACAGAAAGTGAAAATAAAAGGGGGTGTTTGCTCCGATGACAAGTAAAAATTTTTCAAAGGAGCGGCATACCGCACCTGCGGCAAATGCCGTTGAATTTCTGTAAATCATGCAAAAAAATATATATAAGGAGATATTTATTATGGTAAAGCTTACTTTAAAAGACGGCTCCGTAAGAGAAGCCGAGAGCGGAGTTTCCGCTGCTGAAATAATCAAGGACATCGGCATGGGACTGTACAAGGCTGCCTGCTGCGTAAAGCTGGATGGCGTTGTATGCGACCTGCGCACTCCCGTTGAAAAGGACTGCACCTTTGAGGTATGCACCTTTGATTCCGAGGACGGCAAGAAGACCTTCTGGCACACCGCTTCCCACATTCTTGCTCAGGCTGTAAAGAGAGTTTACCCTGAGGTAAAGCTTTCTATCGGCCCCTCTATCGAAAACGGATTTTACTATGATTTTGACACAGACCACCCCTTTACCTCCGATGACCTGGCTAAGTTCGAGGCTGAGATGAAGAAGATCGTCAAGGAGGGTCTGGAGCTTTCACGCTTTGAGCTTACTCCCGACGAGGCTGTTGCAAAGCTTACCGAAATGGGCGAGCCTTACAAGGTGGAGCTTTGCAAGGAGCACAGCGACAAGGGTGAAAAGATAAGCTTCTACAAGCAGGGCGAGTTCATTGACCTGTGCGCAGGCCCCCACCTTATGTCCGTTGCACCCGTAAAGGCATTCAAGCTCACCAACTGCACAGGCGCTTACTGGAGAGGCGACTCCAAGGGCAAGCAGCTTTGCAGAATTTACGGTACTGCATTCCCCAAGGCTTCCGAGCTTGAGGCTTATCTCAAGCAGGTAGAAGAGGCTAAGAACCGTGACCACAACAAGATCGGCCGTGAGCTTGAATATTTCACAACTGTTGATTATATCGGTCAGGGTCTGCCTATACTCCTCCCCAAGGGCGCAAAGGTTATCCAGCTGATGCAGAGATGGGTAGAGGACGTTGAGGCTTCCAAGGGCTGCCAGCTCACCAAGACTCCTTACATGGCTAAGAGAGAGCTTTACAAAATTTCCGGCCACTGGGATCACTACCTTGACGGTATGTTCGTTCTGGGCGACCCCAACGATGAGGAAAAGGAATGCTTCGCACTCCGTCCCATGACCTGCCCCTTCCAGTATCAGGTATTTCTGAACCGTCAGCGTTCCTACCGTGACCTGCCCATGAGACTGACCGAGACCTCCACACTGTTCAGAAACGAGGACAGCGGTGAGATGCACGGCCTTATCAGAGTAAGACAGTTCACCATTTCCGAGGGTCACTACATTGTTCGTCCCGAGCAGCTGGAGGACGAGTTCAGAGGCTGCCTGGAGCTTGCAAAGTACTTCCTTGGCACTGTAGGACTTCTTGAGGACTGCACATTCAGATTCTCCCAGTGGGATCCCGCTAACCCCAAGAATAAGTACGAGGGTACTCCCGAGCAGTGGGAACACGCTCAGGCTGCCATGAAGACTATCCTTGAGGACCTTGGCATTGAATATACCATCGGTATCGACGAGGCTGCATTCTATGGTCCTAAGCTCGATATCCAGTACAAGAACGTATTCGGCAAGGAAGATACTCTGGTAACGATCCAGATAGATATGCTCCTTGCACAGCGCTTCGGCATGGAATATGTTGATGTTGACGGCACTAAGAAAAATCCTTACATCATTCACCGTACAAGCCTTGGCTGCTATGAGAGAACACTTGCATATCTGCTTGAAAAGTATGCAGGCGCACTTCCTCTCTGGCTCTCACCCGAGCAGGTACGTATCCTTCCTGTTACCGACCGTGCAAAGGAATACGGCGAGAGCATTGCGGACAAGCTCACAAACATGGGTATCCGTGTAACTGTTGATAACAGAAACGAGAAGATAGGCTACAAGATCCGTCAGGCACAGCTTGAAAAGATTCCTTACTTCTTTATCGTAGGCGACAAGGAAGTTGAGGACAACACCGTTTCTCTCCGTTCCAGAAAGGACGGCGACATGGGCGCATCACCTCTGAACGATGTTATTTCCAAGATCGTTGAGGAGAACGCTTCCAAGGCAAGATAACCATATTTCATAACTTGATTTTGTGACTCTCAGGGAGCGGAACTTTTTCGCTCCCTGTATTTTTAGGAGGACTGCATTTGAGAAGCGAAAACAGGCTCCTTGACATTGCCGAAGAGCTTCAGAGCATAGCTCAGAATGGACTTGCCTATGTCAAGGACGTATATGACATGGAGCGCTATACCCGCCTGCGGGAGCTTTCCGCTGAGCTTATGAGCATGATAAGCGGCGAGCCTATAGAAAAGGTGAAAGATCTTTTCTGCACGGATAAGGGGTATCAGACACCTAAGATAGACACCCGTTCTGCCGTTTTCAGGGAGGGGAAAATTCTCCTTGTGAAGGAAAATAACGGCGAGTGGTCTCTCCCGGGCGGCTGGTGCGACCCATGGCTCTCGGTAGGTGAAAATGCCGTAAAGGAAACAAAGGAGGAGTCGGGTATGGACGTGACCCCTCTGCGGATAATTGCAGTCCAGGACAGGGACAGGCACAATAAGCCCGAATATGCCTGGAAAATATGCAAGGTATTTGTGCTTTGCAGGCTTGAGGGCGGCGAGTTTGCTCCCAACAGTGAGACTGTGGAATGCGGATTTTTCTCGTTAGATGAGCTTCCCGAGCTGTGTGGTGCCAAAAATACAAGAGAGCAGGTAGAAATGTGCTTTGAGGCGGCGGAAAACGAGGATTTCAGGACGCTGTTTGACTGATGCGGAGGTAAAATATGAAGCTCAGACCATATTCAAGACGTGTTTACTATTATGAAACTGATAAGATGGGCATAGTACACCATTCCAACTATATCCGCTGGTTCGAGGAGGCGAGAGTTGACCTTATCGAGCAGGCGGGACTGCCTTTTGAAACAGTGGAAGCTCAGGGGCTTATGACCCCCGTGCTCAGTGCGGAATGTACCTACAAGCTGCCGTTCAGGTTCGGTGATGATTTTATTGTAAAGGCATATATCCCCGATTTCGGCGGGGCAAGGTTTTCCGTGACCTATGAGGTCTATGACAATGAGGGCGTGCTCCACGCTTCGGGAAAGACTACTCACTGCTTTGTTGATATGGATATGCGCCCCGTAAGGATAAAAAAGACCCACCCTCACGTTTATGAGGTGTATGACGAGATTTGCAGAAGTACGGAGGAACTTTATGATGAATAAACAAATTGCGGCGGTACTGGGGCTTGCACTTATGCTCACCACCTGCGGAAATAATGACAATACAGCACCCGATATGTCCGTTACCGAAAGTGAGACGATCACCGAGATATCTGCGGAAAGCGAAACAGCTTCCGAGACTGCTTCCGAAACCACTGCCGAAGTCTCTGAGGAGACCCTTGCGGAAACAGAAGCTGTTACTGAGGATATAACCGAAGCATCATCGGAGGAGCAGGAAACGGAAAATACCGCCGATTACAGAGATGCCTACAAAGCAAAGCTCATTGAAGTGATGTATGACGAAAACGCAACATCTCCCTCATTCGATCTCTTTGATATGGATAATGACGGCATACCCGAGCTGTTTATGTCTATCGACAACTATCACGCAGCAGGCGTTTTTGCATACACATTCAAAAACGGCACTCTTGTGAACCTGTCAGGAGGCAACACCACATTCGGTTCATACGGCGAAGCAGCTGTAAGTGCCGACGGATATCTCACAAGCGGATATATGGGAATGGGTATGACATCTGATTATTTTTATAAGCTCGAAGGTGATAAGCTTGTGCTGAAAAAAAGCATCGTATCGGAAGAGTTCCCTGACCCCACCGACGATGAACCTTATCATTTTTCACTGAAGTATAAAGTAAATGATGAATATGTAACGGAAGAGGAATACAACTCCGCCTTTGACGAATACGATGCTCATGACTGGGTGACTGTGGGCAGAGGAACAATCATCAGCGTAGCAAACATAGATTCCGTGCTTTATGCCGAGTAAAAAGGAGAGCTTATGCACACAGTAGAAATATTCACCGACGGAGCCTGTTCGGGAAATCCGGGCCCCGGCGGCTGGGGAGCTATCCTGCGAATGGGTGAGCATTACAAGG
>NZ_JAOQKB010000003.1:1996-14496 GCF_025567215.1 Huintestinicola butyrica | reverse complement strand
TACCGGAGGTAAAGCACTGAATAGGCTAGGGGGCGAGAGCTTACTGAACCTTATCAAACTAAGAATGCCGGATAATTGATTTGCAGCAGTCAGACAGTGTGAGATAAGTTTCATTGTCAAAAGGGAAACAGCCCAGACCCACAGCTAAGGTCCCAAAGTACATTTGAGTGGAAAAGGATGTGGGGTTGCATAGACAACCGGGATGTTGGCTTAGAAGCAGCCATACATTAAAAGAGTGCGTAATAGCTCACCGGTCGAGTGACCCTGCGCCGAAAATTCAACGGGGCTAAAATGTACACCGAAGCTTGGGATTGCAGTTACTGAACAAAGCAGATTGATGAAAAGGTTGAATCTGGCCGAAGGCAAAATTCAACTAAAAAGCTAAAAGTCAGTAAGCTTTGTTCAGTAACTGCAGTGGTAGGAGAGCGTCGAATATGGGGTGAAGTCAGAGCGGAAGCGCTGGTGGACTGTATTCGAGTGAGAATGCCGGAATGAGTAGCGAGAATTATGTGAGAATCATAATGGCCGAAAGTCTAAGGTTTTGGAAGGAAGGTTCGTCCGCTTCCAGTAAGCCGGGAGCTAAGGTGAGGCCGAAAGGCGTAGCCGATGCACATACGGTTGAAATTCCGTAGCCTCCGAAGTATTTAAACAGAAGGACACTTGAGAAGTGATGTTGCCGGGCGATGGTTGACCCGGTCGTAAGGGACCGAAATTTAGTAGGGAAGTCATCATGGATCGAGGCGAGAAAAGTTCTGTGAATATACAAGGAGCCCGTACCGCAAACCGACACAGGTAGATAGGAAGAAAATTCTAAGGCCAACGGGAGAAGGGTTGTTAAGGAACTCGGCAAGTTGACCCCGTAACTTCGGAATAAGGGGTGCTCTCGAGAGAGAGCCGCAGAGAATAGGCCCAGGCGACTGTTTAGCAAAAACACAGCTCTATGCTAAATCGAAAGATGATGTATATGGGGTGACACCTGCCCGGTGCCGGAAGGTTAAGAGGAGGCGTGAGAGCGCTGAATTGAAGCCCCGGTAAACGGCGGCCGTAACTATAACGGTCCTAAGGTAGCGAAATTCCTTGTCAGGTAAGTTCTGACCCGCACGAATGGTGTAACGATCTGGGCACTGTCTCAACAACCCGCCCGGCGAAATTGTAGTACCGGTGAAGATGCCGGTTACCCGCGACTAGACGGAAAGACCCCATGGAGCTTTACTGCAGCTTAATGTTGAATTTCGGTATTTCATGTACAGGATAGGTGGGAGACTGGGAACTACAGGCGTCAGCTTGTGGGGAGTCACTGTTGGGATACCACTCTTGAAGTGCTGGAATTCTAACCTGCGGCCTTGAATCAGGTCGGGGGACATCGTTAGGCGGGCAGTTTGACTGGGGCGGTCGCCTCCAAAAGAGTAACGGAGGCGCTCAAAGGTCAGCTCAGCATGGATGGAAACCATGCAAGTGAGTGCAAACGCAAAAGCTGGCCTAACTGCGAGACTGACGGGTCGAGCAGTAACGAAAGTTGGAGTTAGTGATCCGGCGGTATGTGAGTGGAAATGCCGTCGCTCAACGGATAAAAGCTACCCTGGGGATAACAGGCTGATCTCCCCCAAGAGTCCACATCGACGGGGAGGTTTGGCACCTCGATGTCGGCTCATCGCATCCTGGGGCTGAATTCGGTCCCAAGGGTTTGGCTGTTCGCCAATTAAAGCGGTACGCGAGCTGGGTTCAGAACGTCGTGAGACAGTTCGGTCCCTATCTGTCGTGGGCGAAGGATATTTGAAAGGAGCTGTCCCTAGTACGAGAGGACCGGGATGGACGCACCTCTGGTGCACCGGTTGTCGTGCCAACGGCACAGCCGGGCAGCTAAGTGCGGAACGGATAAACGCTGAAGGCATCTAAGCGTGAAACCGCCCTTAAGATAAGATATCCCATCGAAAGAGTAAGACCCCTCAAAGACTATGAGGTTGATAGGCCTATGGTGTAAGCATGGTGACATGTTCAGCCTGCAGGTACTAATCGGTCGAGGGCTTGACCTTATTTCATCTCTTCTGATTACGCTTCTCTGTTACTTCCTTTATTCAATTTTCAGGGTTTGATACCTTGAATATATGATAGCCGGTGCATATGGCTATGAGGTTCCACCTGTTCCCATTCCGAACACAGAAGTTAAGCTCATACACGCCGAAGATACTCAGATGGTGACGTCTCGGGAAAATAGGGCTGCGCCGGCTCTTATCATATATACCATATTCCTCAATAGCTCAGTCGGTAGAGCGCATGACTGTTAATCATGATGTCGCTGGTTCGAGTCCAGCTTGGGGAGCCAAACTTCCGTTAAAGTGACCATATTGAAAAGGAATGAGAGCAACGTTTGCAAAGCTCTATTCTACGTTGTTTGAGCTGATTTTCGTCAGCCAAATCAACATTCAATGGTCGCTTTAATTTTTTGCCCGAAAATAGTAAATACAGGGTGTTTTAAACTCCCGTAGCTTATGAACTATAAAATGTTCGTAAGTTACGGGAGTTTTTTTGTTTTATCGCTTCAAAAAGAAAGGAAACTGACTATGAATAACAAGGAATATTCCGGCAGTCTGATATTTGACGCTTACGAAAAAGACTTTATCGACAATGAATCTATCAAGTTTTGTAATGTTTACTGTAAAAGCAGGGTGTAAGGATATGAAAACCGAGTTTGACTATTATTACGGAGCAGAAGCCGAGCAATTCTCTTTTGTCCGAGTGCCGAAGGTGCTGTTTACGGATAAGGAGCATTTCGGCAGCCTGTCCAATGATGAAGGATATTGTACGGATTTTTGCTTGAAAGAATGAGCCTTAGCAGGAAAAATAACTGGATTGATGCTCACAACAGGGTGTATATCATATTCCCTATTGATGAAATAGCGGAGATTATGGGAGTTTGCCACGAAAAGGCTCTCAATCTTCTCAAAGAGCTTGACGATCAATCAGGAATCGGGCTTGTGAGGAAGAAACGCCGAGGTCTGGGACTGCCGTCTATTTTATATGTGAAGAACTTCATTGTTAAAGGTGAGCAGAATACCGATCGTGTTCCGACATCAAGAAGTCTGGAAAACGGAATTCAAGAAGTCGGAAAAACAGATATCAAGAAGTCCGAAAATCAGACTTCTGCAAATCTGAAAAACAGACTTCTTGAAGTACGAAATTCGGACTCTAATAATATTGATATAAATAATACTGATATGAGTTATACTTACGATCAATCTATCGATCGGTCACGGGCAGGCATTCAAAATTTCTCGCCCGGAGCTGACGGATTGATTGACGGAATTGACAGAAACGCAGTTGAGGAAGAAGTTAAGAAACAGATCGACTATGACTGCCTTATATCTCACCCCGACAGCTCTGTTGTTCAAATGGCAGAAGAAATCAAAGACCTTATGGTTGATGTTCTCTGCGGAGAGAGAAGTGTGGTATCGGAGGGAAAACGTATATCGGAAGAAACAGCAAGGGCTGCTTATAGGAAAATCACCTATGAACACATTCAGTATGTGATGAAAAGCCTTGTAAGCTATCCCGACAAAATCAGCAGGATAGATCGTTTCCTGACAACATCACTGTATAACTCGGTTTACACGCTGACAAACTCAACGTTTGCAGGGTTTGAACATGATATGCGTATGAAGATGCTTTAGATAAAAAATCACAGCACCCGTTAGAGTGTTGTGATTATAAATTGCATGATAAATTGGAATTTTTGCTTTATATAAATTATTTATGCTGTAAAAAGTTATAAACTCTTTGATTGAAATCCTTAGCTTCTTCATAAGTGGCATGTCCTAAATTATCATACATAAAGATTTCACAACCAAGTTTTTTTGAAATTTCCAAAGAAGCCGATCCACTTACCACTTTATCCTGCATACCTCCAATTACAAATACCGGGCATTGAATTCTATCTAATTCATCATAAGCTTTACAACTAAGGCAAGCTTTTGCCAATACAATAAATTTTGGTACATTCTTTGGCTTTTGAAAAACCGTTAATAATGACATAAACGGTTTGTATCGTTTCACATAAATATCGGAATACATCTTTTCAGCCATATCTGTAATCAGCTTTTTCATATTATTCTGTTCTGTAATTTGAATCCAGTCATTGACTGTCCTTTCGACGGTTTCATTATTTTTCGAAAGTGTTACTGCGAGGACTAACTGATTTACTAAATCGGGTCTGTCTATTGCAAGATATTGAGCAATCATACCACCTTGTGATACACCAAAGACATCAGCATTTGTAATCATTAATGTATCCATTGCCATTGCTATATCTGCCGCTAAGTCTCTTACTGTTATGTTATCGCTAATATCTTCTCTGCGGTCAAACATATAAATTTTATAATCTTTTGCGAAAATTCGATACATATAAGCCAATGAAAATGCTGCCCCTTTAATGCTGCGGGTGCTAAGACCTTGAATCAAAATCAAAGGCTTCGTTCCCTTTCCAAAAGTAATGTAATTCATCTGCATACCCTGTATTTCTAACAGTTGTTCTTTTGCATTATAAAACATAAAATATTCACCACCAAATTTCGATTTGCCGAGCAAATAAACTCAACTTATTTTTCTACATTATACCATATCCCAATAAGGAAATCAACAAAAATCACCGAAAGGAAAAAACACTAATGCGAAAAAACAGCTAATACATTTCGATATCCGAATACTGCAAAGCGAACGGTTTGAAGCCAACAAAATTTTATGAAATGTTAAGCGGACACCCGGAGCTTGCTAAGAAACTCAAAACTAATGCCAAGGGCGAACGTGTGCTTGATGAAAAAGCAATAACGGCGGCAGGGGCAATTCTCCGAAAAGAGAACAGAGCCAAGCAGGGCAGAAGTTCCGCTTCCTCTGCTGCCGATGAAATAAATATCCTTGCGGCTAAAAATGAAGTGCTGCGAAAGGAGATGAGCAGGCTGAAATGTGAGAACGAAAGGCTGAAAGCTGTCCTTTCGGTCAGAAATGAAAAACGAAAAAAAACATTGAGATGTAAAAAAGGAGAATCCCAAAATGATCTATTACAGAATTACCCCGACAAGATAAGCAGGATAGACCGCTTCCTGACAACATCGCTGTTAAACTCCGTATATACGCTGATGAACTCCACTTTTGCAGGCTTTGAACACAATATGGGTATGAAGCTGCTATGATGATATGGATTTTTGAAAGGAATGAGGAAAGTGGCTGAACTTTTGCTTGTTGCAGTTGTATTTGAGATTTGCCGAAGAATGACCCGTCACAGGCTTAAAACGGCTCACTTTTATATCTATTTAATAATTTTGACACCCAATGAAATCAAATCTTTTTTCATTCTATTTGCTTTTTCTTTTCCGAAGCGACACCCCGTAGCTGCTTCTGAAAGCTTTACAGCCATTCCTGTTTTAATGGCCCCCTTTGCAGTTGCTCCCACACAACCGCAAAGGTCAAGTCCGCATACTGTGATTTCCGAATATTCTTTTGTAGTCACAAAGCTTTTGAAGCTTCGCGAAGTAAAACTATTAGGCAGATTTTTTTCAAAGTAATTATCAGATACGATATCCACATCAGGATAAATTTCAGCACCAGATGTACCTTTTATAGAAAAGCCTATAAACCATTTATTTGTGATAATATTGGGGAATACTTGCCCAACATAAATCACATCATCACCCCGTTCACTGAACTCGCTAATAAGACTATTGACAGCGTTTACAAGTTCGGGAGTGTTATAGGAAAACGTCTTTTTTCTTCTATTCCAAAGATAATCGTTCTGCATATCTACAACTATAAGCGCTTTCTTGTTTGACATATTAATTTCTCCTAATCTAAAAATCTGTTTATATTCTGACAAATATACCATTTAAGTGTTTCATCATCGGTGAGGTCGATATTACAGGAGCTTTTTATTGTCTCATAACGCAGAACTGAAAGTTCGTGTATACTTGTCAGCTCAAACGCAATCAATCTGCAATCTTCTATGGTTTTTCTTCCGTTAAAATGTTCTACAATAAATGGTAGGCTTTCCATACCAAAATCATCATTGCGATTGAACAATATATATTTTGTCACCGCTTGCGAATAGTTGTAATTTGCAATCATAAGCCTCATCATTTTAAAATGCAATTCAGTAAGCTTCTGTTTAGGCGACATTCCCGATGACATAATCTTTATAAATTCCGTATCGTGTTTCTGAACATCTGACAAAAGCTTTCGAAACACCTCATAAAGCAAACCCTCTCGTGAACCAAAGCAATAATTAATCATTGCAAGATTTACTCCGCTTTCTTTTGCAATAGCTCGAGATGTAACTTCCGAAGGTTCACTGCAATCCGTCATAAGTTTTGCAGTTGAATTTAAAAGAGCATTTCTTGTTGCTTCAAGGTCACGCTTTATTTTATCTGACATTGTATCACCTCACCTTATTAAACGTGTTTAATTATATTATACACGCTTTTTTTCAATTGTCAAGCACTCGCTTGAAAAGAAAGGACAACAAATCAATGAGAAAGAATAAGAAATCCTGTTCCATCTCCGAATTTTGCAGGAACAACAATTTCCGAACGCTGGAGTTTTACAAAATGTTGAGCAGACACCCGGAGCTGGCAAGAAAAATGAAAGCCAATTCCGCAGGGGAACGTGTGCTTGATGAAAAAGCAATAACGGCGGCAGGGGCAATTCTCCGCAAAGAGAACAGAACCAAGCAAGGCAGAAGTTCCGCTTCCTCTGCTGCCGATGAAATAAATATTCTTGCGGCTAAAAATGAAGTGCTGCGAAAGGAGGTGAGCAGGCTAAAATGTGAGAACGAAAATCTGAAAGCTGTCCTTTCGGGCAGAAATGAAAAACGAAGAAAAAACATCGAGATGTAAAAAAGGAGAATCCCAAAATGATCTATTACAGAAAAAACACCGATCCTGAAATGCTGCTTCCCGAAGATTTTGATATTCTGTTCTTCAGTGAAAGCGGCGGCAGGAAGAAATCCAAGAAAACAGTCAAGCTTATCGCAGTAATTTCTGCCGTGTGTGCAGCTGTGGCTGGCACGGTTCTTATTATCCGTCACAATGCGAAAAAGCCGAAAGTGTGAGTTATGAAAAGACTGCTTTCCTATGTTACCAACGAGAAGAAAACAGAAAAAACTCTTGTGACGGGGCTTAACTGCTCGGCGAATGCTTCCGAAGCGTATGAGGATATGAAATTCGGCTTTGAAATGTTCAGCGGTGAGAGATTTTTCAAAAGGTCTATAAAATCTGAAACGGCGAAATCCGAAAAGCAGAAAATTCGGCTTCACCACTATATCCAGTCGTTCAAGCCGGGTGAGGTCACTCCCGATGAAGCTCATCAAATCGGAGTGGAATGGGCGGAAAGGGCTTTCGGGAAAAAGGCGGTGGTGCTGTGTGCAACCCATACTGACCGTGGGCATATTCATAATCATTTTGTCGTATGCCCTTACGATATGGATGGAAAGCACTGGCACGCAAACAAGGAAAGTCTGCGGAGATGCAAAGCAATATCCGATGAAATCGCTCTTGCTCACGGACTTTCGGTTATCAAACACCCGAAGAAAAGCTACACTCACAAATACGGCGAGTACAAGGCGAGGAAAGAGGGCATATCGTGGAAACAGAAATTGTGTGATGATATTGACAATGCGATTATGAAAGATAGTGTTCGTAATGTTGATGACCTGCTGAAAGAATTGCAGAAGCAGGGCTATGGCATTCGGCGAGGAAAGTACATTTCCATAAAGGTCAGGCAGAACCGAAAGCCTATCCGCAGTTATCGGCTTGGTGACGGTTACGCTCTTGAACATTTGCAATTCCGCATTGAGCATAAGAATATGGAGATGCCGATGTCCGAAGCCTTGAAGTTTTCGGGCATTCAGAGGGAGTATGCTTTGTGCATCCGGCAGATCCAGATACAGCTTTATCGCAGACCCGAACCCGATCGGCTGCACCTTGCCACATTCCGAGAGGTTGAAAGGTCAAGCAGGCTGTTGTTCTATTTGCGTGATAACAAAATTCATTCGGCAGATGATTTTCGGAAAGCTGTTTCCGATGCGGAAGCAAGACTCAAAAAACTGAAAGTCGAAAAGGACAGCCTTATAAAGAAAATTGCCGATGAGGAAAAGCTCATCGGCGATATCCCGAAGTATCTTGAAATTCTGAAACGCAGGTTCCTGCTTCCAAAGGATATTTCCGAGCTTGCGAAATACAATTATCTGAAAGATGCAGGGATAACCTCGCTTAAAGATGCGGAAAAGCACAGGCTGATGCTTGCCGATATGAAAAGCCGGCTTGAAGATGCTGACGGAAAGATCCGTGAAGCTGTTTCCAAGAAAAAGACCGTTTACGATTTTTATGCCTTGTATGAAAATCAGATGAAGTCGGATTATCAGGTTTTGCTTGAACAGGCTAAGGCTGAAATTGAGAATATCCGCAGGGTGGAAGAACGGCAGAAAGCTGAAAAAGAAAGGAGTGATTTGCAGGCGGAGAACAAAATGCAGGATAGGGGCAAGTCGGGATTTTCAAGGTGATGAAAAAATCACAGCACCCGTTAAAGTGCTGTGATTTTGAACTGCTCGATAAATTGGAATTTTCAAATTAGTCTTTGCAAATAACCTTTGAACCTTCACCATCGATTACAATTCCCTGACGGTTGTTAATTGGGCATAGATTCAAATCCGAAAATTCAGTCATTATTTTCTCAGTAACTTTCTTAAATGGTGCTGTAAGATAATGCGGAAGAACATAGAAATCAATCAAATCAAGCCCTGCATCATCTTCTTGTGAGTAGTCCTCCGGCTTTTCATCCATTTGTTCAATATATTGGATAGTTGGAGCGCATATAATCGCACCCGCCGATTCACCGATCATCAGTTTTCCCTTTTCCAATTCCTTCTTCAATAGCTCATCCGTTCCCGTTTTACGGAGCTGATCCATAAGGAAGAAAGAATTTCCACCAGTAAAATAGATCACATCCGCATCTTCAAAAACGGACTGTATCGTTAAATAAGCCTCCGTTGAAATATCAATTTCCGTTACGGTTGCTCCCAGTTTATTGAATAGCTTTCGAGCCGAGCCGACATAACCGGTATAGCCTTCACGCAGCGAAGCTGTGGGAATAAATGCGACTTTCTTGTTATCAATTTCTTCTTTTATCAAACTTCCTACACTTGAAAAGTGCGAACATAAGAACAGTTTCATCCATATCCTCCTTAATAAATTCCGATTTGTCGAGCAGACATATTCAATCTGCTGTTAAAAGCATTATACCATATCAAAATAAAAAAATCAAATATAAAACAGAAGGGGACAGATAACAAAAATCAATTTTTCATTTCTTCTTCGTGCAGACGGTCAAGCTCGGCATAATATTTGTCAAGCTCGCCCATAACAAAACGCTTGATCTCGGAGGTGACAGTTACCCCACGCATTTCACACCAAGCCTTGTAGTCCTTGAATTCTTCCATTCGGACACGGGTGGAAATGGTGTGCATATTCTCTTTGTCCCATTTGCGGGCATATCCCTTTTGCTTTTCCGATACGGGCATATTATCACTCTTTCTACTTGCGTAAGTATTTAATACCTTATTATATCATACCCACACGCAGAAGTCAATGTGCGCATTGCACCGGAATTTGCCGAAAACTTTGTCTGGGATAACTATTGAAAACTACTGTCGCAAGTAGTAAAATATAAATGTAAGGAAAACACGAAACGAAATGTTCCGGTGGAACATCAAACGGAGGTAATGATCTATGGCAGTTAAATTTGAATTCAGTCTTTCGGACAGGGACTTTAATAAGCTCCGACTTTTGAAAAAGGCAGACGGCGAAACCGATATGACCTTTAACGATTATGCGGAGGAGCTTTTAAGCGGTGTTATCGGCAGAATGTACCGTGAATATGACAGGCAGGGACGCATAAAGGAGGACGAAAATGACTGATGCCAAGAATGAGCTTATCATTGCCAAGACGATTCTTTCGGCACAGGCAGAGGTAATCATCAGCCGTGAAAAAAGGATCAGAAATATCCGTGAAAAAGCGTTAAGGGCTTATGTCGAACGCAGAAAGCCGAAGCCACAGCGTAAGCCCATGACCGCCGAAGAGCGCAGGGCGGTTTGGAACACACTTAAATATGTAAATAAATGAAAAGAGGTATTTGTTATGTTAAAAATTTCCGATGAAAGCTATGAGAGAGCAAACGAGATTTTGGAGGATATAGGCTATGTTTGTGAAACCTCGGATTACTATGAGGATTGGGAGGACATTGCAAGGTCATCGTTCTGTGTTATGGACGACCTCGATGCCGACCGATATAATATGACCTGTGCGGCGTTTGCCGAGAAGATTGAGGAGCTGTTTAACAACGGCAAAACCAACTATGCAAAGGGTATCCACTCCGCATTTCTCGACTATCTTAAAGAACGCCGTGACTACCTTGAATTTAACGGCTACTATGACACGCCCGAACTTCCCGAAGATGCCGATGAGGACGATATTGACCTCTATAATGAAAAAATGGAAAGGTACGAAGCTTATGAGGAGCTTATAAATGCTGTTGATAAATGGATAGACAAAATGAACAGGCTTGAGCTTGCGTGAGAAAGGATACTGATATGAAAGTTATAACTTTGGCGAATATGAAAGGCGGAGTTGGCAAGTCCAGTTCCGCAACAGCTCTCTCGGCGATACTTACCGAGCGTGGATACAGAACGCTACTTATCGACTGCGATCAGCAGTGCAACAGCACGGACACTTACCGTGCGGAAACCGAGGGGGCGGCGACCGTTTATGATGTTCTCCTTGATGACAGCAGGATAAGCGTATCGGAAGCGGTTCAGCATACCGAGTGCGGTGAAATACTTGCAGGGGACAGCCTGCTCCGTCAGGCAGATGAAAAGCTGAAAGGAAGCGTTGACGGTCTTTACCGTATGGCTGACGCTTTGGAGAAGTGCGATGGGTATGACTACATAATCATTGATACCGCTCCTGCGATGAATTCCATACTTCACAACTGCCTTATCGCCGCGGATGAAGTCATTATCCCAGTTACGGCAGACAGATATTCTTTGCAGGGACTTTCACAGCTCAACGAAACTATAAAGGCAATAAAGAAGCGTCAGAATCCGAGGCTTACGGTTGCAGGACTTCTTCTCACAAAGTACAACAGCAGGGCAAATCTTTCAAGAGAGGTCAGAGCTTCGCTTGAAACCGTTGCGGAGAGTATGAATACCAAGATATTTGATACCTCAATCCGTGAGTGCATCAAGGTCAAGGAAGCACAGGCACAGAAGCGGACATTGATAGAATATGCACCGAACTGTACTGCCGCAGAGGATTACAACAGGCTTGCCGATGAGCTTACAAGTTGAAAGGGGAGAATATTATGGCAAGGAATGTTACAAGCAAATTCGGAGTTGCGGACGGTCTGGACTTTTCTTCCGAACAGGGAATAACAAGCATTGCAATAGACAAGCTTGTTCCGTACCGCAATCACAGGTTCACTTTATATAAGGGTGAACGTCTGGAAGATATGATTCAGAGCATAAAGAAGAACGGAGTTATCACGCCGATAATCGTAAGAGCTATGGACAATGGAAAATATGAGATACTTTCGGGACACAACAGAGTTTATGCGGCAGGGCAGGCAGAAATAACAAGTGTTCCTGCTGTTGTAAAGACTGATCTGTCCGATGAAGATGCGGAAATTTATGTTGTAGAAACCAATCTTATTCAGAGGGGATTTAAGGACTTAAAGATAAGCGAACAGGCTTTTGCGGTCGAGCTTCGGTACAGCAAGCTTTTTGACGAACGCAAGCTTAAAGGCATCAATGATGAGCTGTATCTGATAGAAAACGGAAAGCCAAAGCCCAATGCAGATGTTCCGGTGGAACATTCGACTACAAGAGAAGCCACGGCAGAACAGTACGGCATCAGCTCGGCAACGGTGGCAAGGCTTCTTAGGGTGAACAAGCTTATTGACGAGTTCAAGGAGCTTGTGGACAAGGAAAACATCAAGCTCCGTTCCGCAGTGGATATTTCTTTTATGACTGAGGAACAGCAGAAGCTTACATATTCGGTCATGGTGAAGCTGAATGTGAATGTCATTGATATGAAAACGGCGAAACAGCTTCGTGAAATATCGTCCTCATACGCTGTTGTTTCCGAGGAGCTGATAATGGAAGTCCTTACAGGCGAGTACGGCAGGGACGATGAGCCAAAGGACAAGGGAGAGAAGATAACGCTCCCGACAGCTACATACAAGCGGTATTTAAGCAGTTATTCTAAGGCAATACCGCACAAGCCATTGAAAATCAGGAAGAAAAATGGTATAATATAGTTATGAATAAACAACTAACATTCTCGCTTATAAGCGATGAACTGGCGCAGGCCAAAACAAGCAAAAAAGAATTTCTTGAAAAGATAGAGCGGATAATACCATTTGACGAGTGGATAGGGATAATCAGACCGTGCTATTACAAAGGAGA
>NZ_JAOQKB010000003.1:0-1619 GCF_025567215.1 Huintestinicola butyrica | reverse complement strand
TCTGCGAAAACAGACCGCCAAACTGAATATTATGTTTGCCCTGGCAAACCTTTATCCGGCTGACAGAAAATCTCTGACGGCTTGATAAAGTGCGCCTGCAAGCAGATTTACAGAGGCAATATGCCCGTTACAGAGCTTTATGCGTTTAACTTGACTTGCGTGATTTTATTGATGGCTTTGTACGGTGTTGCCTAAGATTGTTCGCCACCGTCTGTGGTAACAATATTCAGTTTTTCTATGTCATATTAACTTCCGATTTTCTTGACTAAGGGCGCTCTCCCTCAGACAAGGTTATTATACCATTGGGGCTTGGTTCGTTTTATTCAAGATATTACCATTCATTACTAGCCAGCCAACTATTATAGCTAAGATAACCTGACAGATATAGGAAACAACAGCTCCAGTACCATTACTGATCGATAGACCGTAACTTACAACTGCATTGCCGATGGCATGAAAGAGTATACACGGTACTATGCTTCCTTTCACCTTATGAAGTGCAGCCGCCGAAAATGCTGAACCCAATAAAGAGATCGCAAACCACAGATAACTTCCCGAGTACTGATAAGTACCTTTGATAAAGCAAAGGGGAATATGCCAAACGATCCAAATGGCACAGTTGATCGTTGTAGCTACTACAAATCCGAATCTCTTTTCCAGTATTGGCTGCAGGTAACCTCTCCATCCCACCTCTTCAAATCCGCCAAACAACAACATTACCGGAATGAACACCAGCACTTGCCACCAGTCACCTATGAACGTTACATCTCCAAATAAAAAGGGTATTCCGAAACGGATCATCAGAAAAGCAACAAGCAATGATAACTCTATAGCAGGCCGGTTAAATCCAAAAACAGTTTTCAGGAAATATCGCATTCCTTTTTTGTCGGGATCTTTCTGCCAAAGGATAAAAACCGCAATTGCAGGAGCACAGGCAGCTATTATGTAAAAGATGATTCCTATATTGTATGCCGGATGCTCATATAATCCCAAACAGCTTAGAACTATATCAAATCCCCAAAACAGATATGTTATTACAAAAGTAAGGATCAAATATCGAACTGCATTTTTATTCATTCAAACTAACCTTCTCAATCCTAATATAAACTGTTGATTTTCTATACTATAAAAATCAAACCTCTTGCTACATTTAACTGGAAGATAATAACCTTCCTAAGGCAACACCGTACAATGCCGCCAATAAATTCTCATAAATCAAGTTAAACGCATAAAGCTCTGTAACGGGCATATTGCCTCTGTAAATCTGCTTGCAGGCGCACTTTATCAAGACGTCAGAGATTTTCTGTCAGCCAGATAAAGGTTTGCCGGGGCAAACATAATATTCAGTTTGGCGGTCTGTTTTTGCAGGCCTCGGTATCGTGTTTTCCGATACCCGAACAGCCGTTTAACGACTGCAAAAACGTGTTCTACCTTTGCTCTGACCGATGATTTTTTATGTTCTGCTTTCTTTGCTGCATATTGTCCGCTTTTTGAAAGCTTTTTCATTGTTGACGGTTTTCTGTTTATCTTGTATTTGATTTTTCGACCATTTTTATTTTTAACAACTGCATTTTCTCGCTTTTCTGCACCGATATATCCACTGTCACCGTATAATTCTT
>NZ_JAOQKB010000029.1:0-825 GCF_025567215.1 Huintestinicola butyrica | reverse complement strand
GGCTCTGCTGCGGAGCTTCTCATAAGGTCAACCTTTACATAGTAGCTGTCATGAGACTGGCTTGAAGGTTCACCTGCCCAAACCTTATTGACTGTTATATCAGTCTTAGGTGCTGGGATTGTAGCTTTCTTCCAGGTGTTTGTTACTGTAGTTCCGTTGTAAGATACTTCATAACCAGACTGTACATTTTCAGTATACTTGGGAGCATCTGTAATTTCGTTTGCTACAGTATAAGTATAAGGATTACCATTTGCGTCCTGTTCATCAAGTCCTGTAAAGGTGTATTCAAAGTTGTTGGAAGCATCAAGTGTTGCAGTGTCTATCGCACGAGCTGGCTCTGCTGCGGAGCTTCTCATAAGGTCAACCTTTACATAGTAGCTGTCATGAGACTGGCTTGAAGGTTCACCAGCCCAAACCTTATTAACTGTTATATCAGTCTTAGGTGCTGGGATTGTAGCTTTCTTCCAGGTGTTTGTTACTGTAGTTCCGTTGTAAGATACTTCATAACCAGACTGTACATTTTCAGTATACTTGGGAGCATCTGTAATTTCGTTTGCTACAGTATAAGTATAAGGATTACCATTTGCGTCCTGTTCATCAAGTCCTGTAAAGGTGTATTCAAAGTTGTTGGAAGCATCAAGTGTTGCAGTGTCTATCGCACGAGATGGCTCTGCTGCGGAGCTTCTCATAAGGTCAACCTTTACATAGTAGCCGTCGTGTGACTGGCTTGAAGGTTCACCTGCCCAAACCTTATTAACTGTTATATCAGTCTTAGGTGCTGGGATTGTAGCTTTCTTCCAGGTGTTTGTTACTGTAGTTCCGTTG
>NZ_JAOQKB010000028.1:0-1093 GCF_025567215.1 Huintestinicola butyrica | reverse complement strand
GATAGATTTACAATATAAGTGCAACACATGGAAAAAATAATGACACATAAAGCAACTCGTGTTATAATGGGAGTAACCACACAACCATAAACAGGAGGAGCAATATGTGCCATTACACCCATTTTACCACAGAAGAGCGAGAAATGTCAAGAGTTTTGAAAGCCCAGGGATTCAGCATTCGGGTAATTGCCCGAATGCTGAATCGGTCGCCGTCCTCGGTGAGTCGAGAGTTTCGCAGAAATTGTTATGCCAATGGCGAATATGCCGCACATCATGCAGATAAGCTTTACCGAAAGAGAAGAAAAAACTGTGGCAGAAAGCCCAAACTCAAAGAAGGACCGGCACGTGATTATGTACTCGAAAAGATGTCATTAAGGTGGTCTCCCGAGCAGATCGCCGGTCGTTCCAAGCTTGACAATGAGCCATTCGGCATTTCATTTCCAACCATTTATCGTGCTATCGATTCCGGTGTTTTGCCCCCTCAGCTTAAGAAAATTATGCGTTTCAAATGGCAACACAAGAAGTGCAAAGGCGAGGATAAGCGTGGCAAAATCCCCGATACTACGCCAATCAGTAAACGTCCTGCCGGTGCAGAAAATCGTACCCGCTTTGGTCATTGGGAAAGTGATACTGTTCTTGGAATGCGTAAAACAGGCTGTTTCGGCACTCATGTTGAACGCAAGTCCGGTTATCTTGTTGCTTTCAGAATCAATGACAGGCAGGACAAGGCGTTCAATATAGCAACTATTAAAGCCTTTTCAGCTATTCCCGATAAGTTGAAGAAAAGCTTTACTGTAGATAACGGCAAGGAATTTGCTGCTCACAAGGAACTGTCTGAAGCAACAGGTATGAATGTGTATTTCTGTGACCCTTATTCTCCTTGGCAGCGTGGCACGAATGAAAACACCAACGGTCTGCTGCGGCAGTTCTTTCCAAAAGGTACTTCCTTTGCTGATGTTACCGATGAAGATCTACAGCACTTTGTTGATATGATTAACAATCGTCCGAGAAAACGTCTCAATTTCCTTACTCCCTTTGAGGTGCTCAAAAAATTTTTTCTCTGATTTTGTTGCACTTGACTTGACAATCTATC
>NZ_JAOQKB010000027.1:0-4367 GCF_025567215.1 Huintestinicola butyrica | reverse complement strand
ATTAGCACCTGTTACTTTCAGATGATGTACAAGTCCGCTGTCCTTATCTACTCCGATATGAGCCTTATATCCAAAGTGCCATTGATTGCCTTTCTTCACAGAATGAGCGTCCTTATCACGCTTTTTATCCTTGTTTTTTGTCGATGAGGGTGCAGCAATAAGAGTGGAATCCACTATCGTTCCACGCTTTAATATCAAGCCTTTTTCGCTGAGAATATCTATTACCTGATGAAACAGCTTTTCCTGTAATCCGTTCTCAACAAGTATATTTCTGAATCTTCCGATAGTATCCCCGTCGGGAACCTGATTGGGTGAATCTACTCCGCAGAAATCTGAAAATGCACGGCTGTCTATTACCTCGTTCATTACTTTCATATCGGAAAGGTCATAAAGGTTCTGAAGAAGAAATATGCGAAGCATCAGCTCAAGGTCGTAGGGCTTGTTTCCGTGCTCTCCTTTGTAATAGCACGGTCTGATTATCCCTATCCACTCGTCAAATGGTATTATCCGCTCTATCTTTTCAAGAAATTCTTTTTTGCTTGTTCTGGCCTACGCCAGTTCATCGCTTATAAGCGAGAATGTTAGTTGTTTATTCATAACTATATTATACCATTTTTCTTCCTGATTTTCAATGGTTTGTGCGGTATTGCCCTAAATCACCATAGTCTTCAAGAAATTTCCTTGCAGCCGGAAATAATTCACAGCCAAGCTTTGTATATCCTTCCTCATATTTAGTTAGGTCAATTTTTCTTCCCTCATACCATCCGGCTTTCCTAAGCTGCTGCTTTGCTATATCTGTCAACATTTTACTTTTCTCCTTTATCTATTAATTCTTTAAATGTTTTTTCACAATTTTTGCAAAGATTCCAATAAACCCCATCATCTATATTAATGCATTTAAACGACATTTTCTTCCATTCAGCACCATTCATTATTGCTTGGCGCACACTCCAAACCTCTGCACAATTTTCTACTCGCCAAGACTTTTGATAGCTTGGCTTTTCTAATTCACTTTTACCAAATAAATCTGTGTACCTATTGTCTTTGACCGCTTTGTTCTTGGTAAGTTCGATTGCATCTCTTAATTTTACCATTTGATTCCTCCTGACATACCATTTCCCGTAAACGGAAGATCTTCCGGCTTATATCCTTTACTAAACGTTTTGCCGTCAACCTGTACACCATTCATTCCGTTGCCATACGGTACTTTCAGAGTTTCCGGATTCACCTTAAATATTTACCCATATCAAACTTCGCCGCCCCCGAAATCTCTTTCAAGGGCGGCTTTGTTTTACAGCCTGTTTACTATAATTTTTGTACTGAATTATAAGTATTTTTTTACTTTTTTCTTAAACATAGTTCTGCCTTTACCTGCTTTTAGATCTTCCCAACTTGCCCTGCCGTATTCTTCACCATAGTATTCATTCCAAAGCTGGTCGGAATTTTCTGCCCACAATCCATCAAAATACCAGTTTACAAAAAATCTTCCGTCTTCTGAGATGTAAATAAAGATATTTCCGTGATTTATCAATCCTACCCTTAATACTTTTTGACCAAATAACTCATAAACCATTTCTTCAAGCTCCCTATCTCTATGACCGCAACAATTAGCAACATTGATCAAGCTTCTGTTAATTGAAGTTGTAGGATTACCATTCATATCTGTAACCGGTGATATATATTTATCTTGTATATCTAAATCACCATATTCTTCAAGGAACTTCCTTGCAGCCGGAAATAATTCACAGCCAAGCTTTGCATATCCTTCCTCATATTTAGTTAAGTCAATTTTTCTTCCCTCATACCATCCGGCTTTCCTAAGCTGCTGCTTTGCTATTTCTATTAACATATCACTTTTCTCCTATAACATATTTTTTCACATACCGTTTCCTTTTGACTCTTTTTTCTCCTGCCATAATTTTACTCCACGTTAATATAAATACCCCATTTTCGGTATACAATGAATCCCACAATTCATCACTATTTTCGTAAAGCAAGCCAGCGTCTCTGTAAAACTTTCCACTTTCAGAAATATAAATATATACTTCATCACATTCAAGCAATACAGGAATGGTCATTTCACCGACAAGTACATCCAGGTCAAATTTTTTGTTATTATAAAACAAATCCTTTAAACAAGTGGTATGATGTTCAGAGAATATCTTTTCATTATGTCCGATATATTTGTCTGTTATGTCAAGTTCTCCATACTCTTCCATGAATTTCTTTGCAGAATCAAATACTGAATATCCCAATTCTTCAAGATATCTAACATTTTCAGTTATGTTTATTTTTCTACCTTCATACCAGCCTGCTGAAGTTAAATGTTTTGCAGATATTTCACTTATCATTATTCTTCTCCTATCTCATATAGTTTTTCAAATGTAATCTGACAATTTGAGCATGGCGGTTTATTCATATCTGTTCTTATATCAACGCACCTAAATGAAATATTGTCCCAAACTGCACCATTCATTATTGCCTGACGTACGCTCCAAATCTCTGCACAATTTTCTACTCGCCAAGTCTTTTGATAACTTGGTTTTTCTAATTCACTTTTACCAAATAAATCTGTGTATCTATTGTCTTTGACTGCTTTGTTTTTGGTAAGTTCGATTGCATCTCTTAATTTTACCATTTGATTCCTCCTGACATACCATTTCCCGTAAACGGTAGATCTTCCGGCTTATATCCATTTCTGTCAACCACTCTTGTAAGCCTGTCAAGCAGATTATACTCATAAGAAGTTGAACCGAAAGGAGTTGTGACCTTTGTAAGTCTGCAAGCGTTATCGTAAGAATAGCTTACATAATTTCCGTCGGGATAATCCACACGGGTCAGACCTTCCATAAGGTCATATGTAAACATGGTTGTGCCTGTGCTGTTATTGTTGGTTTGGCTTGAACGTCTGTAGTGATAAGTTCCATGCTAACTCAACGCTTACCAAACAGTCTGCAAATCTTTGACAACAATTTATTCTGTTGCCTTAGCACTTTACTGCTATGGACTGATTCTTCTTTTGAATCAGTTGACTTTAGTTTTCTATTTTCTCTTATCCACTCATTCATTACCCAGATAAATTCTTTTCGAGATATTGATATTGATTCTTCGTTTTCAACATCAACTATGCACGTAATTCTTACATTTTCAGATTGAATTTTAATAGCATATGCGTTTCCACTTACCTCGTAATTTTCATATCTCATTATATCATTGAAGTATTCAAAGTGATGACCAAACACCAATTGGCTATCTGTTACTAAAAACCCTGACAAAATTTCATTATTAGGCATAAAATCAAACACTAATATATGAGAAAAGCCGTCAACACTTACTTTGCGTATTGAATAATTAATCATACCCTACTCCTTAATATACTGGGAATGCACTTATTATCTTACCATTGGAATCAATTCCTCACCCATCAAAATATATCCAACAGGTTCAAGTGATGTAAGCACACAAAATTGTCACAATCATTCAAAAAAGATATTAAGTTCTTTAAACGAGTTAATGCATTCGGTTATTTTATCACCAAACCAATATGAAAGCTTCTCTCTCATTGATTTATCTAATTTGATAAATGTATTTGTCTGACATTTTTTATAATAAATTTCTTTCATAAACTCAATCTGATCGTTGTTCATTTCATAATATTTTTTCCAATATTGAATTGCATCTGGTTCTTTATATAAATATGGAAGTAAAATATTATTGCTTTTTTTCATTAAATCTTTTTCAGATTGATTTGAGTACACGTGAAAGTTATCACCCCAAAAAGCAATAGAAGCTGCAGGCAAAACATCATTTCCTTTTTCAATCAATAAATACTGCATAGCTTCACTTTTAGCAAGATCACAAACTTTTTTCTCAACATTACAAAATAACTGATGCAATATTTCATTTTCACCAAACAAATAATCATCATCATTTTGTATCATACAGATAAAATTATCTCTGCCAAAACTTATTACCCCCCTCACCCCTTCGAAATCCTGAAACAAATAATTCATATCATCCCATGATTGCTCACTTGATAACAGCTCATATTTACCATTCATTATTGCATGTGCTATTGAAGCCAAAATACATCTGTTATATATTATGTTCATTTGTGTAAATTCAAAAATTTTTTCCATATTTTCTAGTCCCTAATAAATTTTACAAATAGTTTTATCAAAATTTCGCAAGCGTAGTAATGAAGCGGATTTGTAAGGCCTAACAAACAAAATAGCCATTACAAAATATAGAAACAGCCAACCAACTTTGATATAATGATAGATTGTCAAGTCAAGTGCAACAAAATCAGAGAAAAAATTTTTTGAGCACCTCAAAGGGAGTAAGGAAATTGAGACGTTTTCTCGGAC
>NZ_JAOQKB010000026.1:0-7845 GCF_025567215.1 Huintestinicola butyrica | reverse complement strand
TATGGTTGTGTGGTTACTCCCATTATAACACGAGTTGCTTTATGTGTCATTATTTTTTCCATGTGTTGCACTTATATTGTAAATCTATCAGTCTAATTTCGTCACCATCGAAATATCCTGTATAATCATACTCATAATATTTGGCATTTAAGTCTAATTTGATAAGCAGCGGAATTGTTATTACAAATACTGTCAGAACAATTTTTAAACCGATCATTAAGCCGAGACACAGGCATCTGAGCCATGTCAAAAGCCGCTCGTCCCTTGGTGTTCTGCTAAACACATACAATGTGACAAGCCCTGTTATGGCTGATCCCACCAGAGCAACCAAAAGAAACATGACCGCACCCTGTACATTCAGACTTTCAGAAAACCGATCTGTAAATGATAAAAAAATGCCTATAATTCCCATAATTGCAATACATACACCATCAGCCATTAAATAGGCAATTAACTTATTATACCTCTTTCTTACCCTCACATTTGAATATTCCATACTGTTCCCCCTTGAATAGCCTGATATAATGAATAAAGCAGCAGCAATCATCTTATAAGACAATTACACATTTATTATAATCTAATAAGATTGTTTTGTCAAGTATAAAAACATCTTTTATGGTAAAATATATCTAAGAGGTGTATATCATGGCATATTATCAAAGGATACGGGACCTTAGAGAGGACAGCGACAAAAAACAAAGCGATGTAGCTCATTATCTCAACACAACGACACAATATTACAGCCGATATGAACACGGTGAAGCCGAGATCCCCTTTGAACGTGCCATAATGCTTGCAAAATACTATAACGTAAGCCTTGATTATATCGCAGGGCTAACGAACAATAAGCGTGGACTTTCCCAGGGGAGCCTCAGCGAAAAACAGCAGGAGCTTATCGAATTTATCGGCAAACTTTCCGATGAAGAAAGAGCCAAGCTTGAAAAGCTTCTGAAAATAATATCGGAGATATAAAAAAGTGACACATTACGTGCCACTTTTTTATTATCCGAATATTTTCCCGAACACCCATCTCACCAGCGGGCCTATGAAAAACACCTGCAAAATAAGCGCCGCAGGGAAGCATACCGCAGCTGTGGATATCCAGCGGATAAACCAGCCTTGTGTTCCGCCGTGGATAAACGCAGCCGCTAAAGTTATGACCGGCACAACGCACATAACCGTAAAGCACTGCACCGCAAGTATAAAGAATATGGGCTTGTCGGCGGCAGGGTCAAAAAGCCTGCGTGCAAACAAGCCCGATCAGTCCCCCGCTGTTCAGTGAAACAGTATAGACAGTCATGCAGAAAACCATCATCTTTCCACATAAAATAAAAAAGCCGCCTGACATTTTGTGCTGTGCTTCGTTTTGGAACACAGCATACCTGTCAGGCGACTTATATTATAATATCACATTTTTACGTCAGATGTCATAAACATCTGATACTAATTCTTACTTATAGATCTCTTCCTTGTCAATAAGCGCAAAGCCGCCGTCGCTGAGAGCCTTGGCAGCAGCGTCATTGTCCGATACACGGATAACGAAATCCGCATTTCCCGCAGACTGACCTGTTACAGCGTAAAGGTACTTGATGTTTACATCAGCCTTTCTCAGCACCTCCATAGCGCTGTAAAGTGCGCCGGGCTTGTCGGAAACGGAGAACGCAAGTACCTCTGTGATGTTTGCGGTAAAGGAATTATCCTTGAGGATCGCCAGAGCCTTTTCGGGAGAGTTTACGATAAGGCGGATAATACCGAAATCAGCAGTGTCAGCAACGGTAAGAGCCTTTACGTCAACGCCCTCTCTGCCGAGAAGTGCCATAACATCGGCAAGTCTGCCTGTCTTGTTTTCAACGAAAACGGAAATCTGTTCAACAAACATAGTCAGCGCTCCTTTATGAAATTACTTTGTAAACTTGTTCTTGATAGCACGCTTGTCGTTAACTCTTACTGCCTTGCCTGTGGAGCGTGCAAGTGTCTTAGGCTCCACAAGCTTAACGCTTACGCCTACGCCGATAGCGGAGTCGATAGCAGCCTTGACCTTCTTCTTGTAAGCCTCAAGGGTCTTGATCTCGTCGCCGAACATATCCTCTCTCATCTCGACCTGAACTTCAAGAGTATCAAGGTTATTGACACGGTCAACCTCCAGGAAGTAGTTGGTAGCCTTGCTGTCAACGCTGAGAAGAGCGGACTCGATCTGTGAGGGGAATACGTTAACGCCTCTGATGATGAGCATATCGTCGGTTCTGCCCTGAGGCTTCAGCATTCTTACGAGGGTTCTGCCGCACTCGCACTTGTCGTAAACGAGAGTAGCGATATCTCTTGTTCTGTAGCGGATAAGAGGAAGTGCTTCCTTGGTGATGCAGGTGAATACCAGCTCGCCCTGCTGACCTGCGGGAAGAACTTCAAGTGTATCGGGGTCGATGATCTCGGGAATAAAGTGATCCTCGCAGATGTGCATACCGCACTGGCATTCGCACTCGCAGGAAACGGAGGGACCCATTATCTCGGAAAGTCCATAGATGTCGTAAGCCTTGATGCCAAGACCTGCCTCTATCTCCTTTCTCATCTCCTCAGTCCAAGGCTCTGCGCCGAAAACGCCTGCCTTGAGCTTGAACTCGTCCTTGCTGATGTTGTTTTCCTTCATAAGCTCGATAAGGCTGATAGCATATGAGGGTGTCATGCAGATGATAGAGGAACCGAAATCCTTGAACAACTGGAGCTGTCTCATGCTGTTTCCTGCGGAAGCGGGAATAGCGGTAGCACCCAGCTTCTCAGCGCCGTAGTGGAGACCAAGACCGCCTGTGAAAAGGCCGTAGCCGTAGGAAATGTGAATGAAATCGTCCTTTGTTCCGCCAACGGATACCAGCGCTCTTGCTGCGCACTCAGCCCACATATCAATATCATGTGCTGTGTAGCCAACGACCGTCTGCTTGCCTGTTGTGCCTGAGCTTGCGTGGATACGTACAATGTCCTTCATGGGGGAAGCGAACATTCCGTAAGGATAGTTGTCTCTCAGGTCCTGCTTGACGGTAAAGGGAAGCTTCTGAAGGTCTGCGATACTCTTGATGTCCTCGGGCTTAACGCCTGCTTCGTCCATTTTCTTGCGGTAGGGTGCTACGTTTTCATAAACACGTCTTACAGTTCTGGAAAGACGGTAGGACTGGAGAGCCTCCAGCTCGCTTCTGGGAGCACATTCGATCTCGGGCTTATAGTAGTTCATGGGATTTTCCTCTTTTCATAGAAATATTTATAACTTACGCATTTCTGCCCAGTCCAAAGGCCTTTTTGTTGACTTCAAGCACCTTGGCGGGAACGCACTGTTCAAGTGCGTCGTTCCATACCTTGTCGCCGAAGTCCAGAATGTGGGAGATAACTCCCATAAGAACAACGTTTACAGCACGGCTTGTTCCTGCCTGCTCGGCAAGGCTGAGAGCGTCAACTGCGATAACGTCCTCACCAAGCGATTTGAGCGTGTCAACGATATTTGCGGGATACTGTGCCGCACCTGTGATAACAGGCATAGGCTCGATCTCCTGAGTGTTCATGACCAGCTTGCCGCCCTTTTTCAGGAAGGACACCCATCTTGCGGCTTCAAGAGCCTCAAAGGAAACGATAATGTCTGCCTGACCCTTTTCGATAACGGGAGAATATACCTTCTCGCCAAACTTAATGTATGTAACAACGGAACCGCCTCTCTGGGACATTCCGTGAACCTCGCTGACCTTTACGTCATAGCCCTGTGACAGCAGCACATTTCCCAGAATACGGCTTGCAAGCAGCGTACCCTGTCCGCCGACGCCTACCAGCATTATAGATTTAGTTTCCAATTTATTTCATTCCTTTCAGCGGATTTTATTCTTCAATAGCGTCAAACTTGCACATCTGAGTACACAGACCGCAGCCAACGCAAAGGGTGTTGTCTATCTTAGCCTTGCCTGTGGACATGGAAATGGCAGGGCAGCCGATCCTCATGCAGGCCTTGCAGGAGCGGCACTTGTCGGGATCCACCTTAACAGGAGGCTTGTGCTTAACGGTTTTCAGCAGGGCACAGGGACGGCGGGTAATGATAACAGAGGGAGCGTCCGCAGCCAGCTCTTCCTTGATAACAGCCTCGGTCTCGGCAAGGTTTGCGGGGTCAACAACTCTTACTCTGTCGATTCCCACAGCATGGCAGACAGCCTCGATGCTTACAGCGGAAGCAGGGTCGCCCTTGATGTTGAAGCCGTTGGCAGGGTTGTTCTGATGACCGGTCATGCCTGTGATGGAGTTATCCAGAACGATAACAGTGGAATTGCTTGCGTTGTACGCAATATTTATAAGACCTGTGATACCCGAATGGATAAAGGTGGAGTCGCCGATCACTGCAACAGCCTTGTGCTCATATTCACCCTTGCGGGCAATGTTGAAGCCGTGGAGACCGCTGACGGAAGCGCCCATGCAGATAGTGGTATCCATAGCGCAGAGAGGAGCGGCAGCGCCAAGAGTGTAGCAGCCGATATCGCCGCTGACCATAACGCCAAGCTTTTTCAGGGTGTAGAACACACCTCTGTGAGGACATCCTGCGCACATTACAGGAGGACGGACGGGAACATTCTCGGGGTATGTAACAAACTCGTCCTTTTCGCCCAGGATCTTGTCCTTGAGATAGCTCTGGGAATATTCGCCCAGATATGTAAACTCAGCCTTGCCGATGGGGTCAAGTCCTATCTTGCGGCAGTGAGTCTCGATAATGTCGTCCAGCTCTTCGATAACATAAAGCTTCTTTACCTTTGCGGCAAAGTCCTTGATGAGCTTTACAGGCAGAGGATTGATAAGTCCCAGCTTCAGGTAGCTTGCCTTGTCGCCCAGAGCTTCCTTTGCGTATTCATATGCAATGCCAGAGGTGATAACGCCTATCTCATCACTGTTCATCTCAACGGTGTTGAAAGGGCAGTCCTCAGCATATTCGGTGAGCTTTTTCAGTCTCTCCTCAACAACAACATGGCGCTTGATGGCATTTGCGGGCATCATAACGTACTTGCCGATATTCTTCTCATACTTGCCGATGTCGTGAGGAACTCTCTCGCACTCCTCAACAACGCTCTGGGAGTGGGAAACTCTTGTGGAAAGACGCAGAATAACGGGAGTATCGAACTTTTCAGAAAGCTCATACGCCATCTTTGTAAATTCCTTGCACTCGCCCGAGTCAGAAGGCTCCACCATAGCCACCTTTGAAGCAATGGCATAATGACGGCTGTCCTGCTCGTTCTGGCTGGAGTGCATTCCGGGGTCGTCGGCAACGCCGATAACAAGTCCGCCGTTCACGCCCGAATAAGCCACGGTAAAGAGAGGGTCGGCAGCAACGTTGAGACCAACGTGCTTCATTGCGCAGAATGAACGTGCGCCGCCGATGCTGGCACCAATGGCAGTTTCGCAGGCAACCTTCTCGTTGGGCGCCCACTCGGAGTGGAAATCATCATATTTAGCAGCAAACTCGGTAATTTCGGTGCTGGGTGTGCCCGGGTAGGAGGAAACAACGTCAACCCCCGCCTCGTACAGACCTCTGGCAACCGCCTGATTGCCAAGCATTAACTTTGACATATATAAAACCATCCTTTCAGAATTGCTGTTTAGCGGTATCCAATATATTATAACATATTTCGTGCCGCTTGCCAATAGCTTTTGAAAAAATCTCACATTTCCAAAGAAAAAGTTCAGTTGTTTTGAGCAGTATGCCAAAAAATCACCCCTGACGATATTATCCTCAGGGGCGATTTTATAGTTAAAAATTACTTCTGTATCTTTCTTCTTGCTGTAACGAATGCCGCAGCCGCAATAAAGGAGATAGCCGCTGTGCAGATCACAGCAGGAACGGAAGAGCTTTCTTCTGCAGTTCCGTCTGCATACATTCCGCTGCCGGAGGAGACATCTTCCGAGCTGTCGGTGTCTGTTCCTGTGGTCTTACCGGAATGGTCGGAATCTGTGTCGGTGCCTGTAGTCTTGCCTGAGCCGTCGGAATCGGAATCAGTGTCGGTCTTTCCTGTGGAATCGCCGCCATATGTCTTGTCGCCGTCATCAGTGGTGCTGCTGCCGCCGTTGGTGTTGTTTCCGCCGTTTCCACCATTGTTGTCATTTCCACCGTTGCCGCCGTTGCCGCCGTTGCCGCCGTTTCCACCATTGTTGTCATTTCCACCGTTGCTGCCATTTCCACCGTTGCCGCCGTTTCCGCCATTGTTGTCATTTCCACCGTTGCCGCCGTTTCCACCGTTGTTGCCACCATTATTGCCGTTACCGCCGTTGTTGCCTCCGTTGTTATTACCGCCGTTGCCTCCGTTATTGCCGCCGTCATTGAATCCGCCGCCGTTATTGGGTGTGGTGCTGATGGGATCATTTACAACTGCAAGAGATGTAAGTCCTATGCTCGTGCCGTCACCGAAGGTAACAACTGTATTGCCGTCTGCGTCAACTGTAATGGTAACGCTGTAGATGTTGGTATTGAGCTTGTAGCCCTTAGGAGCCTCAGTCTCGGCGAAGTAGTATGTGCCGGGGATAAGTCCCTTGAACTCAACAATGCCATCCTTATCGGATCTTGCCTTGTAAGCATCGCCTGCATCTGTCATAACAGGAGATGTGCAGGAAGCATCATAGTAAAGGGTGAACTCGGAATTTTCAAGAGCAATGCCCTCTCTGTCAGTCTTCTTGAACTTAAAGGAGTGGTTGCCCGAAACGGTTGAAACTTCGTGCCATGTGTTGGTTACTGTAGTGCCCGAAATGGAAACCTCATAACCGGACTGAACGCCTGCAATAAACTTGGGAGCAGTTGAAGCCTCGTTTCTGATGGAATAGGTATAAAGATTGCCGTTTCCGTCATACTTGTCAAGGTTATCAATAGTCTTAGTGAAGTTGTTCTGAGCATTGAGTACAACGTTTTCCACAACTACGGAAACGCCGTTTGCTGTTCCGACCAGCTGAACAGCTACCTCGTATCCGCTGTGGTCGTTTCTGCCTTCATCGCCGCTCCAGAGCTTTGTTACTGTAACGGAGGTGGTGACAGGAGCAGGTCTGGGAACCTCGTTCCATGTGTTTGTAACTGTAGTGCCGTTGTAGGAAGCAGTGTAGCCTGACTGTACACCACGGATATATTCGGGCATGCCGATCATCTGCTCGTTGGCAACGGTATAAACAAAGATATTGCCGCTTGCATCAAATTCTTTAAGGTCATCTACAGTAGCTGTGAAGTTGTTTGCAACTTCAAGTGTAACTGTAGCTACCTTCTGATCTGTAACAGTAACAGAGTTTCTGATAAGATCGACCTTAACAACATAATTGCTGTGGTCTGCATTTGCAGGCTCGTTTGCCCATGTCTTGTTAACGGTAACGCTTATCTTGCTGGGAGTGGGAGCATTCCATTCGGTCCAAGTGTTGGTAACGGTTGTGCCGCTGTATGTTGCCTTGTATCCCGACTGAACGCCGTCCATATACAGGGGAGCAGTTGTGCTCTCGTTTTCAATATAGTAGGTGTAAGGGTTGCCGTCTGCATCTTCTGCTTCAAGACCTGAACGTGTAAATTCAAATCCATTTGCCGCATTAAGGGGTATTGTCTCGCTAAAGTAAGGATCAACTGTTCCATTTGCCTTTCTGAGGAGTTTAACAGTAACAGTGTAGCTGTCGTGAGAATAACCTACAGGCTCCCCTGCCCATATCTTCTTGACTGTAATATTTGTGGTGCCGGGTGTGGGAGTAGGAGTTGTAGTGTCTTTCCAAGTATTTGTTACGGTAGTGCCGTTGTAAGATACTTCATAACCAGACTGTACATTTTCAGTATACTTGGGAGCATCTGTAATTTCGTTTGCTACAGTATAAGTA
>NZ_JAOQKB010000025.1:6200-11822 GCF_025567215.1 Huintestinicola butyrica | reverse complement strand
CGGGCCGTCCCGTGGGTCAAAGCTGATGATATAGTGGTGGCTTTTCACATCTTCCCGCCGCTGGTTCTTCTCATAGCGGAGATTTGCCCGCATACAGGCAACGGCAAAATCCTCGCCGCCGCAGTTCAGCGTGGACAGCCGGTAGTCCTCGCGGGGGATAAGCCTGCCGGTTTCATCAAGGACAGGCTTCATGGTAAACTCGTCATGTTCAAACAGCAGGTATTGTTCGGCGGCTCCGTAGTCGGCGTTTTTAGAGTTGATATGCTTGAGTGTTGCCAACCGCGTCACCTACTTTCTTGAGGACTTCATACTTGAGGGTGGCAAGGTCGGCTATGGCGGCGCGTACCTCGCCGGACAGCGCGTTATAGGGTACGCCGTACTCGTTCAGATACCGGGCAATCTGGTTGAGGTTGCCGCCGATCCTGCCGTACTCGGCTGTGAGTTTCCCGACAGCGGAAAGCAGTTCGTCATTGACCGCCGACACATGGATAATGGGGCGTATGGCGGTGCGCCGTATCGCCTGCCGGAGAAATTCGGACTGGCTGATACCATAGGGCGCAAGCCGCGCTGTGAAGTCGGCGTATTCATCTTCGGACAGCCGGGTTTTCACAACGCGGCTGCGGTGGGGTGTGTTGTATCGCTTCGGCATGGGCTGTATACCTCCTTTCACTTATCACAAAAAATGCTCTTATCTGTTAGCCATTTCTGGGGCGAAAGAGAGAAAAAACTTTTCGCCGGACGGAAATCTTTTTGCGGCGCAAGCCGCATAGCAGGGTTTGGGGAAGGCACTCCCCAACAAGTTTCCCGCGAGGGGCAAAACCGCAGAATTGCGGATTTTGGCACCGTGGTAGAAACTTGCTCTTAGTAAGCCGCAGACTGCCCCTGTCCGGGTTTTTCCGTACATAGAGCGAACAGGGCGGGGCTTTCAGCCCGCTGTGCGCGGCCTTTTTTCCTTTCGCCAAAGATACATTTGAAAGGCCGCCAGCTACCCGCTGTCCGGGGATTTTTTCAAATTTCCTTTTGCTTCTGTAATGCGGAAAAGAGAAATTTGGCAACCGGCGGGGCAGAGAATTTTTCCTTTCACTCCCTACAACACCGCATTTTGAAATTTGCCAAACGGGGCAGGCAGCCTTTTTCTGGCTTTACCTACCTACTACGGGTGAGTTTGCGATTTTGCCAAATGGACAACAAAAAAAGCAGCAAATCTTTTTCAGACTTACTGCTTTCGCTGGCCGCTGGTAGCGGCTGATATTCAGTTTTTTTCTTATCGGTCAAATCGAAACTTGAACAGCGCGGCAATTAGCTGTTGTTTCACATATTCCTCAACCTCAGCGTTGACCTGTCCGTGTACTTTGGAAAAGTAGCGGATATATCCGGCGTAGTGGGAAAGGACGGTGTCGATTGCGTCCGGGTCGCCCTCATGCGCCTTAACGATTGTTTCATAGGGGAGAAGTTTACTCATAGCGATTTTCCTCCATGAGCCGCCGTAGCCGCTGCAAGGCAAGCTGGATATGCCGCCCCGCTGTGCTGCGTGTCCGGCCAATATGTACGCCGATCACGCGCTGCGGCTGGCGCAGGAAGTAGTAACGGAAAATTTTTTCCTGTGTCTGCTCCGGCAAACGGGCAAGGGCGGCGGCAAGTTCCGCATGGTACAGAACGGCGGTCTGGCCGCAGGCCGTAAAAAGATATTCTTCAAGCTGCTCCGGCTCGGCAAGCTGGACAAACTTCTCATTCATCAGGTAGTCAAGGGAAACTTCCCGTTCCCACCTCCGGCGCAGCTTCAAAATTATATCTATGGCTGCGTGACGAATGACAATCTTGCAAAAGGCATTGAATGTGTACTGGATATGCACTTTGTAGGCTTCATCTTCGGTCATGGAAATTCCCCCTCTCTGAATAATAGTGCGGGGCGGCAGCACTCCTTGCTGTCGCCCCTTGATTGCCTACCAGCAAAGACGGGCGGGACTGTCAACGGCGGCGCGTATGCGCCGTTCATCTTGACCGTTGACTGGCTCGGCTGGCTTTGCTATTTCATTATCTCTTTCAATTATTGTCAAAGGAAATATAGATAGTTAAACTATCTGGTATGTAACTGATACTCAACCACTTATCTTCGTTTGATAAAAGTGTCCCAATCGAAACATAGTTTCCCTCTTCGATTTCCTCCGATACATTCTCAATTACGGAAAAACCTTCTTGGTTCAAAACCTCCATGTACTCGCTATAGTCGTCGTCGCTAATGCCGGTAAGGTTGACACTGCAATTTTCATGTTCTGTATCAAGTGTTGCCCATGCAACTGTACCGGGCGGAATAGGAAGCCCCTCTGTGTATTCATTAACAGGCCAGATACCCTTGTCAAGAGTGGTAATACTGTTAGATTGTATATTGCTCTCATTACCTGTGGGTGTAGACGAAATAGTTTGATTAGAACACGCGGCCAAAGAAATTATGAATATGATTGCCAATACAGAAATATACTTCTTCATAAGTTATCTCCTATTTTTGTGTATAGTTCGGATAATCAATAAAACAGCAATTACCGCTGCGGCAAACCCAACTGCCAAAATGATTTGTAAAACATCAAAGCCCAATGCACTCTCAATCTGGATATTTGTTGTTGCGTCTGCCTGTCCGATTGCGCCCTCTGGTGCTTTTCCTAATCGTGTGACAGCATATATCGAAAAGGCAACAACCGCAACAATAAGCGCAACAAGCGCAGAAATGATACCTTTCCTTTTTTTTGATGAGGCGTTATCAATACCAAACTGCTCTGCGGTGCTGTCTGCAAATTCTTTTGGTGTTCCTAAACGCTGGATAACCTGCTGTTCCGTTTCTCCATGCTCCAAAGCAGACGCGAAAACTTCATTCAAATCACGCACAACCTCTTTTTTCGCTTTATGTGGTAAGGATAGTTCCTTTTCAACTTGTTTAATATATTGTTCTTTCATTTCGATACCCTCGCTTGTTGATAACTTTCTATGAAGCCGTTTACGCAGTTCTCATAGCTTGACCAAAATAAGATTAGTTCATCAAGTATATTCCTGCCTTTATCAGTTAGAGAGTAATACTTTTTTGAACCGCCATTTGCCACAGCCGGAGCCAATCGACATTTAATTAGTTCTGCTTCCTGCAAACGATACAGAATAGGATAAATGGTTCCCTCTTTTGCATATCCCAAAACAGACGCACTGTTATTCAATTCGGATATAATTTCGTATCCATAAGTTTCTTTGCGTCCGATTAGGCATAAGAGTATCATTTCCAGAGAGCCTTTTTTGAATTGTTGGACATATCTGTTATTCATACTGTCGCCTCTCTTCAGCTTTGCTATTTAGTTTTACTAAGTAGCGACTATATTATATCTCTTTTGGGGTATCAAAGTCAATAGGCTTCACGGAAAAGTTACAAAATGTTGTACTTTCTGCATAGGGTAATAACGGAATAGCGGGGTACTGGCGGTCTATGTTTTGTTTTTAGTATCTTACTTCTTTATCGTACATGAGCATTGGAAGCAGGGTTGTCCTGGCCGTAACCTTCCAGAAGGTTGATAACGCCCCAGATACCAAGACCTGCGCCCAGGGCCACTACGAGAGTCTGCAAAACACCAACTGCACTGTTGAAAAATTCCATAAAATAATCCTCCTAAAAAATGTTTTTGATTTTGGGTTAAGTTGTTGCGTCAATCTCGTACACATCGAAGGTGTCCGTGGGTTTTACCACGGCACGCTGCTTCTTCATGTACCGTTCCATGTCAAAGACATTTTTAGGGTCGGCGTCGGCCGTGTATCTGTAATTCGGGTGTCGGGTGAGGTCGTACTTGTCCGAAAGGAACGGGCGCACGCCCCGCAGCATGAAGATACACTTGCCGCCGTCCATCACTGCCAATTCGTCCTGGGTCATCAACTCCTTTCCTAATTTCTGATAACTGAGGCCGTGGGAAACCTGGCTGCCCCGGTTTTCGGACTGGTTATAGAAATCAATGGTCTCTTTCCCCAGCAGTTCCGAAATTTCCTTGAGCGTGGATTTCTCCTTGCCTCCCAAAAACAAGGTGCTGTCACAGTTACCGACAATGGTATCTGCCGCATCCTTGTAGATGGTCTTTAGCTGGCTCTGCGACTGCAAAATAATAGAAGCCGATATTTCACGGCTTCGGATGGTGGCAATCAGCTTATCGAAGTTCGGTATCTGGCCGATGTTGGCAAACTCGTCCAGGATCAAACGGACATGGACGGGCAGCCGCCCACCGTAGAAGTCATCCGCCTTGTCGCAGAGCAGATTGAAAAGCTGACTATACATGAGGGCAGCCACGAAATTGAAAGTGCTGTCCGTATCCGAAAGGATCACAAACAGCGCCGTCTTTTGGTCGCCCAGGGTATCCAGTTCCAGTTCGTCATACTCCATCAGGTCCCGCAGCTCCTTGATATCGAAGGGAGCAAGCCGAGCACCGCAGGAAATGAGGATGGATTTTAAGGTCTTGCCAGAGACGAAAAGTCAAGGACTTTTTCATCAAATTCAAAAATAAGTTACATTCTGCGGACTTCTTCACGGAGCATACGCTTGATTTTGTCCTCCATCGTCTCCTTGGCGGTCTCGCTGAAATGGACACGGACGATATAGGTGGTCTTGCCAATCTGCTTTCTGACAGTCGGGCAAGTGGCGGTGTTGGTTGCGGTATTGTTCATTCAAAATCCTCCTGTAAATGAAAAAGTGCCCGGTGACTATTCATCATCGGGCGGTGTCGGTATGAGGGAACAAGGCAAGGCGGCAACATTAAGGTATCTATAAAAACCTTGCCGTCTTTGCCACGCTTGCCGTGTTCCTGTTGTCAGTCTCGGAGATAGCAGACCCATGCTGTGCCGTCTTTCTCGGTCACAAGTCTGTCCCCGATACGGCTCTTTGCCGTTCTCATGGTGCGTGAGGAAATCCCACGCTCATTGACTGCCTTTTCCAGCTCTGCGCTCGGCATACGCTTTCCGTCCGCAAGCAGTTCCAGAATGAGCATTTGCGCCTGTGCGGTCTTGCTCTCGGTCTTAGCGGTGTCCGTCCCGGCAAGAAGCTCGTCAGCGGTAATGTCATAAGCCCCTATCCATTCAAAACCTTTCTCGTCTCCCAGAGAAAAGGCAAGAGACTGACCGGGCGGCGCAAGGGAGCTTTTCTCATGGATAAGCACCCTCGTTGTGGGACTGTCCTTCAACTTGCCAATAAACAGCAGACTGCGGACTGCCGCCGTAATGTCGATAGACCCCAATCCCCGGTAGGTGCTTTGCGTTCCTGCGGCTTTGTTCAGGTGTCCAATCAGCACGATAGCGCACCCGGTAGCCTGTGCAATGTCTCCCAGACTGCGGAATATCGGGCGCACCTCGTTTGCCCTGTTCATGTCCACATCTGTGCCCAAAAACGCCTGTACCGGGTCAATGATAACCAGCCTTGCGTTGTTTTCCCGGATTGCCCTTGCTATGCGTTCATCGGCAAGGGTCAGCGGCGTGTCTCTATCGTCAATGACAAGCACTTTTTCGAGGTCTGCGTCTGCTTCCATCAATCGGGGCTTGACCGTATCGCCCAGACCGTCCTCGGCGGTTTGATAGATGATGTTGAACGGCTCAAGGGTTTCCATACCGGGC
>NZ_JAOQKB010000025.1:0-5891 GCF_025567215.1 Huintestinicola butyrica | reverse complement strand
GTCTTTCCTTGCCGGGACAAGGCGAATGACGGCGATCTCGCTGGGAATGGACTGTGCCAGTCGGGTACAGGCTTCGCTTCCTGCGGTGTCGCTGTCAAGGCAGAGGAACACTTTTTGGGTGTCCTTGCGTTCAGAAAGAAAACGGTCAAGAGCCTTGCCCGAAACGCCGCCCAGGGCAAGATAATTTCTTTTCTGCCAGTCCTGCGGATAAAGGCAGATGAATGATAACAGGTCAATCGGTGCTTCAAAGACAAAGAGCTGATTGCCGTTTCCCTCATAGCGGAACGGATAGGACTTGTCAGCCCCGGCAATGTCCTGTCTGAATGGGTCTGCCGTTCCTCGCACATGGGCGTATCTCGGCGTACCGCTTCGGTCTCTGCCGACAAACACAACATTGTGCCGCTTTGCGTCCTCGTAAATATCCCCGGAAAGAAGAAAAGTCTCAACAAGCGTTTTGTTGAGACCTCGGCTTTCGCAAAGATATTGAATTGCTCTGTCGGCTGTTCTGTTGTGCAAGGGCAAGTGGAACGCTGTGGGCGGTGCTGTGGTGGCTTCGGTCTGTCCCTCGCCGTTTTCGCCTGTCAACATCTGGACAGCTTCGGGAAAGGACTTGCCGTAAAACTCCATGACGAAATCAATGGGATAGCCGCCCTTGCTCTGGCTGTGGCGAAACCACTTGTTTCCCCGGACGGTCAGGCTGTCATGTTCTTTCCAGCGGTATTCCCGTCCGCTTTTGATAAGCGTCTCTCCCTGTGTGCGGAGAAAATCTTCCAGACTGACGGCGTTTGCCCGGTCAATCTGCGCTTGGGTGTAATTCATCGGGATAGTTCCTCCTTTTTCTGTCGTGTTTGGGGTCGATTTTGGAGCTTTTGTTTCTCTGTGCGCTCGTTAAATCGGGCGGCAGTACCTACGCATGACTTGACCTTCCAAAGGCGGTGTAAATCGTCTCTGACGGTCTTAAACTCGCCATAGGTGGTGTTGTGCGCCTGTTCCAGCTCGTCATACTCTTCGGTCAGCTTTTTCATATCCACCTTGCCGTCCGGGAACTCCCCGGTCAGCTTGCGTCTGGCGGCGTAGAACTGTTTCAGTTCCGCTTCATGCTCTGCCTTGTACTTGGCTCTCGATTTCTCAAACTTGATTTTCTGCAAGCCGTCATAGACAGGCTTTAAGCTCTTGTAGGTGGCAGAGTAATCATTAAGACTGCGGATTGCTTTCATTCGGGCGTTCTGGCTGTCCATCGTTGTCTTTAAGCCGTCAACGGTGGTGCGGTGGCTCTGCAATCTGCTTTCCAAATCTTCAAGGGTGTAAATGCCGTTTGCCCGGAGATAATTGAAAGTTTCGTTCATCTCCTTTAGGTTGCTGACCTTGCCTTTCTGCGAATAAGCCCCGGCTTTTCGCTGGGTGTAATAATCGTTCAGCAGAGAAACAAGGTCGGGTGTCTGCGGCTTGGCAAGCTCAGCTTTTATCTCCGTTATCCAGTCGAACAGGAGAGAGATTTTCTTTCTGATGTCCTTGATAACGGCATTGGTCGCCTTGATCCAGCGGTTGAACTCGCCCTTTTCGGTGCGGATACCTTTCTTCTCCATTGCTCGGACGGTTGCTCCCTCGTGAATGGTGGGAAGTAAATCCACGCCCTGCCGTTCATAGCTGCGGTGGTCGATACGAACATCCAGACCTTTCTCCGCAAACTTGGCGTTGCACATCTCCGCCCATGCTTCACGCCAATGTTCCAGCGTTTCGGGACTGCCCCAGTCGGTAGTGGGAACGGCATTGAACACATACTTACCGTTTGCGTCTCGAATACGGTTGCCCTCCTCGTCCAGCACATATTCTCGCCGTTGTTTTATGCCCCATGTGCCGTCCTGCTCCATTGGTCGAATAGGGCAGAGAAAGTGAAAATGGGGATTGGGTGTGCCGCCGTCCTCACACTCCTTTTCGTGAAAGGACACATCAACGGTCATGCCCCGGCTGACAAACTCCCGAAACAAAAATTCCCTTGCCAGAGAGATGTTTTCTTCAAGAGAAAATTCATTCTGCAAGGAAATTTCAAAACTGTATGCAAGCTGGGCGTTCTTACCACGCTCGGCTTTTTCAACTGCGTTCCATAGGGTCTGACGGTCTGCGTATTCTTTCGGTGCATGGGGCGGCAGGAGAATGTCAGAGCAGATAACACCACGCTTTCTGGTGTAGTCGCTGTATTCGCCGTAATACTCGCTGTACAGCTTTTCGCCGGAACGATAGGCGGCAGAAGCAATCGCAGACTGACCTTTACTGCGTTTCGTTTGGGTTACTGTGAAGTGGAATAGTGCCATTGGCTTTCAGCTCCTTTCCTCTGTTTGCTTGGTTGATGTGTGTAATCTCCATGTGCCGGACGGCTCTCTGTACCTCCGGCAGACCGAAGATGTGTTCCATCAGCTCGGTCATTTCGGTGCGTGTGAGATTTTTGACCTCCGGGGCAAGGCTCTCAATCGTGCCGCCCAGATTGCAAAGGCGGTGGGTACGTTTCTGCCTTTCGCCTTTCTCCAGATATTTCTTTCTGTTCTCCAAACGCTCCAGTTTGTGCTGTTCCTGTGCAAGCCGCTTTTCCACTTGCTCTTTTTCAGCTCGAAGCTGTTCAAGGCTTTTCTGTTTTGCCATTTTGGTTGACCTCCTTTTTTGAAAATGGGTATAAAAAAAGACCGCCAACTTTTCGCACATTGCGACCAGTCAACGGTCTATTTTTCGGTATTCGGTTGTTGTATTCAGTTAGATAATTTATTTGCTATCCTTACCGAAAAAACCAATCGTAGCCATAACAAAACCCACGATAATTAAAAGAAACGACACCCACAGTGTTCCTACATATATCACCTTTAATCCTGCAAGTATCATTATAGCAATACCCAATAGCATTAAACTGTTTCCAAACATAATCTTTTTCATACGCTCACGCTCCTTTGTTAAATTATCGTTTACTATTTTCAAACTTGCTGGCGGCGAACGGTTTGTCAAAACCGTTTGCGGACGGCAAGTCCACAGGGGATAGCCGCTTTAGCGGTGCAAGGGGGTGTAGCCACCTTGACGGAACGAAGTGACGCAACATTCGCAGGCAAGCAGTTTTCTTCTGCTGACAGAGAATGAAGCTCCGCAGGACGCACTACTCTCGATAGAGAGTATAGAAGTGCGCCCTTTAGTTCCTAAAGGGTTTTTCTCCGGCTTAATTTCTCGACAAACTGCAATTAGTCATTTCAGCAAGTATTTTCCGAGTCCTACCTGAATCAAATACAGGGCAAGGATATGTGCTGGATAAAAAACATAAAAGAAGTATTTCAGCTTCAATTTACCACGTTTTCCGTTGTATAGCAGAATAAGCAAGCCGGCAAGAAGCGTACATAAAGGTGGTTGATTCCCCGTTGCCCCCATGTAAGCCAAAAGAAACAGCAGCACTTGATAGATTCGGTGATTACGGCAAATATAAAATGCTGATATGAATAAGATCCCCTGCATACCGTAGTCACAACGGATTCCTTCCGCAATGCTGGAAAAAAGTACTACACTGAGAACTTGCAAGACTACTGATTTTATTCTATCCACTGGTAGGTCGGATTCACACGAAAATCTTTCAAGGCATACCAATGTCAATAAGCCTAAAAACAAGGTGAAAAATACATTTTGATACTTCAAGTAAAACGGAAATGTACCTTCCATTCGTGAATACGCACTAAAGAAACCTATGTCAAATGGAATTTCCGAAATAAGGGCAAATGCAAGCATCAACCCAATATAGCGTTTTTTACTTCTTGTGTGTTGGAATCCTTCTGCCAGCAAAAAACAGAATAGCGGAAAAGCAATCGTCCCAATGCTTTGCAAATCAAACCGTATGAGATTATCTATCTCTTGGAATCTCTCCCACGACATTTGTTCGTTATCTACCATAGACCCCCAGTAGTTTGATAGCAGCCATTGCAGCACAATTTTACATAGATGGTCAATAACCATTGTCAGTACAGCAATAAACTTTAACGAATTTCCCGTGAGAAATTGAATGCGATTTATTTTCCTATCAATGCTCATAATGTAACCTTCTACCAACTTCCAATTTTACGATTTTTCGTATTCAAATTATACCATAAAACTCGTGACCAATTCTACCGCAACTTTTGAATATATGAGAAAAGTCCGAACAGTTTTCTGCCCGGACTTTCTCGTTCAATCATAAATCAATTCCGCTTTCACAATCTCCTCTGCCTGTGCCTTGCAAGCGTTCATCTGCCGCACCCATTCCATTTGGTTTTCGGCTTTCAGCTGTTCGGTCACGCCGTTGCGCTTCACCAGCTCCGGCACGATCAGCTCCATGCGGTTTCGTGCCGCTTCTTCAATCTCGGCGCAATGTTCAAAGAGCTTGTCGGATAGCACCAGCTCATTGAACAGTATCGGGCGGTGCATTTCTAGATACGCCTTGCGAAGTCTGCCGTAGTGTCCGATGGGCTTGGTCTTGCGGATAACAATGTTCGGGATAAGATAATCTCCGTTCTGTCTGTAAGTGATGTTCATGCAATCTGCGCTCCTTTCTGCGGCTCTCTCTGCGGTAAACTGCTGACAGGGACGAACACGCCCTTTGCAATATCCTCCGCACGAATGGCGGCTTTCTTGGCTTCGATTTCTGCCTTTTTTCTCCCCTTGATTTTGTCCTCGTATCGCTTCTGCGATCCGCTGGCTTTCCGCTTCAAGTAGTTCTGATGAAGCCTGTCTTTGCGTTCCTCACGCTTGCGGATTTCTTCTAATTCCTCTGGGGTAAGCTCCACTTCTCCAAACGCCGGAGGAACGAATCGCCCGACAAAATTGAAGTAAATCTCGACCTCCTGTGTGGTCTGTATACTGCCCTTGCGGTCACGCTCATGCACAAGGATTTTCTCGATAAACTCGTTGAGCATGGCAATGGTCAGCTTGTCGAAGTTCTCATATTTGTCAATTAGAGCGATAAAACGGTCAGCGTCCTTTTCGTGCTTCTCATAGCTCTTGACAGCCTTTTCCAGAGCAGAGATTTCAGCGGTAAGCTCGGACTGTTCCTTTTCGTATTGAGCGTCCAGAGTGGCGTATCTGCTGTCGGACAGCTTGCCTAAAATGTTGTCCTCATAGATTTTGCAGAGCAGGACTTCCAGCTCGGAAACTCTCTGCTTTGCTGTGGCAAGGCGTGTGCGCTGTTTTCTGACCTCTGCCGTCTGCTGGCTGGACTGCGCTTCCTGCACCACACGGACAAACTCGGCTCGGTCATGCTTGGCATACTCGGCAATAGCTTTGAGCATTTCGGAAACAAGGGACAGTACCACATCTTCATTGATACGGTGCTGGGTCTTGCAGAGCTTTCCAACTGGGACTTTGCTGTATTGGGAACAGGTATATTGAGAAATACGCTTGCCGTTGTTGGTACGGTGGACATACATCTTGCCGCCGCAATCGGCACAATAAAGCAAGCCTGTGAGGGGAGCTGCTTCGCCCCAGCCGTCCGGGTAGCGTCTGACATTCCCACGGATTTTCTGCACAAGGTCAAAGGTCTGCTGGTCAATGATAGGCTCATGGGTATTCTCGAAAATTGTCCATTCGTCCTCCGGGACATAATGGCTTTTCTTGTCCTTGAAGTGCTTTCGGGTCTTGAAATTGATGGTGTGTCCCAGATATTCACGCTTTTCAAGAATGTTGCAGATGGTGGAAGAACCCCAGCCGTACATATCTTTGAAAGTCTTGTTTTTGTTCACGCCCTCGCCGTGTTGGGCAAGGTAAGCAGACGGAATAAGCACCTTTTCCGATTTCAGTTTGCTGGCGATCTGATACGGACCGTAGCCGTCAATCGTCATGGCAAAGATGCGCTTGACCACATCAGCGGCTTCGGGGTCAACCAACCATTGGTCTCT
>NZ_JAOQKB010000024.1:0-14691 GCF_025567215.1 Huintestinicola butyrica | reverse complement strand
GCGAGACAGCTTATTTATTATATCACATCTTTTTGAGTTTGTCAAGTACTTTTTCAACTTTTTTCAAATTCTTTTTCGATGTGTCCCTCAAGCTTTTTAGCTCTCGGTTTGTTTGTCTCTCTCGGAGAGAATGTCTCTCTCCGAGAGAGCTTTTATATCATATCACATACAACTGCTCTTGTCAAGCCTTTTTTTGGCTTTTGGATAACTGCACAGCAAGATAGCATTTCTTGTCGAATTTTGTCAGCAAAGTGCATAACAAAGGAGTGCTTTCTCTTTCAATTATACCTGCCCTATATCTATTTTTATAAAACACATCTCAAATCTTATACTGTATTTTCCTTATCTTCCGCAGCATTTCTTATATTTCTTTCCGCTCCCACATGGGCATGGGTCATTGCGCCCCACCTTTGACGACGGTTTTATCCCCGGTATTATTTGCGCCTTTACTTGGGCAGGCAGGTCTGATTCCTCGATCTGCCGCGCCATATCACTGGCATTAAGCTCACCGTTCTGCAACATATCCCTAATATTAGGTTCAAACGATATTTCGGGTATTGTATGTTTCCTATACTTTCTCGACAGCTCAACCGGAGTATATCCCCTGTTTGCAGGCAGACGTGTATTGTTGTTAAGGTCATAAACCAGTCCCATAAATTCGTTCAGCTGACTTTCGCTCATGGGCATCTTCATACGTTCCAGCATATACGCTATTTCGCCCGTTATGTCGGCGTTATCTGCACAAGTGATGATAGTATAGCAGTCAGACGCAATTTTCTCCGCCTGACTTTTGTTTTTTCTCAGCTTTTCACGCACAAATTTTTGAAGTGTCCTCATCTGCGGTGTCTGCGGGATATAAAAATCGTCCCTGTATTTCAGCGTTTCTTCCTTTGAAAGCATACAAAGCGGCTTGCCCGCCTGAGCATTGTGCATATCATAAAAGTATTCATAATCAATATCCACCAGACTTTCATGAACTATCATGCGCTCCATAGGCTCAGGCTTTGGCGCATCATTATACAGCTCATCAACACCCAAAATATAATAAAATCTGCCCTCAGGCATATCATGCCGCATGATCTCGGAAAAAGCGATAAACTTTTCCTTTGTCAGCAAGTCCTTGTTCTGCTCATTGATTATACCGAAAGCGTCCTCCAGCGGAAGAATATTGTACAGGTTTGCAAAAGCGTCAAAATAATCCTTCAGAAGCTTGATGATATCATCGGAAAGCTCCAGTTTTTTGTACATTCTGTTCAGCGTGCTCTCAGCATACTGCCTTGGAAATCTGCTCATTCATTTTCCTCCCCATAAAATCCTATCAGTTCACTGTACAGTTCGCCTATCTCATATCCATATCCCCAGCCTATATCATGTGCCTCTTCGTTCAGTCTGTCAAGGCGCATTCTTACAGAATGCAGGAAATCACTCCCGTCCGACCGCTTAACATTTTCACAGAAATCGGCAAACACCGAAATAAGATTGCTGTAAAACGCTTCATTAACGTCGCCGTATTCATTGGTATATGCTGTTCCCAACTCAACATAATAAAGTTCAAAGTCAAAATAATCCTCTTTATTTTTAGCCGTCTTTTTAAATCCCGACAGGACTGCTTTGGCATTTCTGAGACTAAGTGATGCTTTTGAAAAGAAAATATCATACAGCTGCTTCTTGGCATTTGCCAACAAAGCTGCCTGCACCTCTTCGCCGCCAAACTCCGCATCAAGAATATTGCGGCACATTTTGTCATTTTTATACAGTTTGACGATGAGCGCAATAAGCTCATTTTTCTCCATAGTGTTAAGCTGATTTTTAAGTTCCGTTACTTTCATAATAAAATTCCAACCTTTATTTTCAGTTCAGTCGATCAACAGAGCCTGTCATATCAATTTCACCTTTTGATATTGCCGACTGCCGATCCCTGCTGTAATTATACTGTTTTGCAGCCCGCAAGTCAATCAAAATAATCCACAACGCTCAACTATTTCTTGACAACACCTCCCCCACCTGATATAATTAAACTATTATAATGTCAAAATTTGTCGTATTATACGGAGTTGGTAACGATGTCACGCAAAACTGCTTTTGTCGGCTTTTCTTACATGGCAGGGCTTTTGCTGGCGTCGTTTTTCTCTGCCCCGCTGTCAATAGCCATAGGAGCCGTGCTGCTGGGCTTCGGACTGTGCACCGTTTTCATCTTCCGTCCCAAGCATTCAGGCAGCTTTTACCGCAGCGCAGTGTGCGCCATCGCCTGCTGCGTAGGGCTTTGGATATACAGCGGATATGACATGACCGTCTGCCGGAATATCACTGCCAATATTGGCAACTTCAGCGGAACGGTCACAATAGAGCAGTCCACAGTATATTCCGAGGAAAAAGCCTTTTATATCGCCCATTGCACCTTTCCCAACGGAGCTTCGGGCAATGTGGGATTTTTCGACCGCCGTTCCGACCTTGTAAAAGGCGATAAGATCACTCTTTCAGGTCAGCTTTACGCTCCCGAAAACACAGGCTTTTTCAATTCAGCCGACTATTACCGCTCAATGAACGTTTTTCTGCTGATGAAAAGCGTCCGCACAAGCGGATATGAGATAAAGGAACACAACTTCTACCGCACTCTTGATGATTTCAGGCACAATGTCTCCGATACTATAAGAAAATACGTCCCCTCGGAAGAGGGAGAACTGCTTATAGGAATGATTTTCGGCAGCAGCAAATGGAATATGTCCGACAGAACGGAAAATCTGCTGTACCGTGCGGGAATAGGCCACGTCGCCGCCGTTTCGGGACTGCACATGTCCGTTGCCGCAGGAATTGCCGCCGCTCTGGCAATAGCGCTCCGCCTGCCGAAATGGGGGCAGTTCATATCAGTGACGGCAGTGTCATTGCTTTTCGCCATGACCGCAGGCTTTACCCCCTCTGTTGTCAGAAGCCTTATAATGGTAATGTTTGTCTGGGCGGCAGGCATATTCAACAGGCGCAGCGACAGCCTTACCTCCCTTGCCGCCGCAATTATAATAATGACAATATCCTCGCCATTTATCGTGAGAAGCACATCTTTCCTGTTGTCCGTTTCGGGAACCATAGGCACAGCCGTGCTTTCGCCCATGTTCATAAACGCCTACGAAAAGAAGATGGAGCGCAAAACAGACCTGCCCTATCACGTGGGAGCGCTTACCTCCGCACTTTGCTCCTCTTTATGCGCAGCTGCGGCAGTTTTCCCCGTGTCAGCCCTCACATTCGACCAGATATCAATAGCCTCTCCCCTGACAAATCTTCTGCTGTCGCCCCTATGCACCGCAGCTATTGCAATAGCCGCCATAGGCGCACTGCTTTGCATACTCCCATTCACATTTATAAGCGGCGGACTTTTCCTTGCGGCAGGACTGATATGCCGCCCCATACTTGCCGTTGCAAAGCTCATTGGAAGCAGCGATATCATAATGATACCCACAGGCACAGAGCTTACCGCTCCCCTTGTGGCAATAGCCGTAATATCCGCAGCATTGTGCCTGATACTGACCCATGATAAGATGTATTTTGTGCTGACCTGCCTTTCAGCTGCACTGGTCAGCGTTGTCTGCATAGAAATATATCGGCTCATTCCCACGGGATATACTGAGATAAGCGTGCTGACAGACGGCAGCGGCTGTGTAATTGTCGTTAAGAATGACAGCTGCTCCCAAATATATGACTATATGGGAACACGCAGCGGAGCAAAGGCAGCATACAGGTCAATAGCAGGCTCAGGCGGCTCTGCTGCGGCGTTTGCGGCAGTCACAAAGCAGTGCGCATACTCCGAAAGCGTGTATAAAGGACTGTTTGAGGGCATTGCCGTTCTTTCTCCCGTAACAAAAAGCGGCTTGACTTATTCGGCGGAAGATAATATAATTAAATTCGGCAATACCGTCTATTATCCCCATGAAAATTACAGCATTATCGAAACGGACGGGGTGAAGATCTTGTGCGTTACGGGAAAGGCCGAGCTTCCCGATGAAAGGTTTGACCTGTGCATCTACAGCTGCTCGGCTGATGTTTATGCCGATGCCGCCTATTATACAGTGGCGGACAGCGATTTTAAAGGAAAAATATCACCATTCGGCAGCACAGGCACGGAATACATAGCGGATAACGGCGTACTTTACCCAAAGGAGGGCGTATCGTGGCTTCGGTGAACGAAAAGGAGCTTACAAGGATAATAAAAAGCGGCGAACTGTCAGGCGTTTACTACCTTTACGGCACCGACCTGTACAGCGTTGAGAAATACAAGCGTGAAATGGTCAAGCGCACCGTCAAGGCAGGCGACGAGACCTACAACCTCCATGAATTTGAGGGCAAGGACATTGATACCGACGGCCTCAGCGAGGCTGTTGACGGATTCCCCATGTTTGCGGACAAGCTTTGCGTCACCGTCTGCGACCTTGACCTTGAGGAAGAGACAAAGCAGCGCCCGGGTCACAGAAAGCTTGATGAAACACGCATGAAGCAGCTGACGGAGACCGTCTCCAACGTGCCCGATACCACCGTGCTAATCTTCTACACCGCAAACATAAACGTCTGCGGCGGCAAAAAATACCCCACCCCCAAGAACAAAAAGCTCATCGACCTTGTTGCCAAAAAAGGCACGGTCTGCGAGATAAACGTAAAATCACGTAGCGAGTCCGTAAGGATAATATGCGCCGAGTCCTCAAAGCGTGGCTCTGCCATGGACGACAAGGCGGCAGGTCTGCTTTTTGACCGCTGCTGCGGCAATATGACCATGATAATGAACGAGCTTGACAAGCTGACCTCCTATGCGAACGGAAAAAGCATCGACGTTCACACCGTAGAGCTGCTCACCCCCGACAGCGGCGATGCCAAAAGCTACAGCCTGGCGGACGCAGTTGCGGCAGGCAATATGAGCCGTTCCATGGAGCTTTTCAGGGAGCTTATAAACGATCCCGAGAACACCCCGGTGTATCTGCTTTACGTGCTTACAGGCAGCATGAACGACCTTTACAGAGCACGCCTTGCGCTGGACTATAACCACGGTCTCCCCGAGATAATGAAAGACTTCGGCTACTCGCCCAGCGTGGAATTTCGTGTAAAAAATGCCCTCTCCTCCGTCCGCAGAACGGATATCCGCCACCTGAGGAAGTGCCTTGAGATACTTGCAAAGGCAGATATTGATATGAAGTCAAGCGGCGCAGACCCGGCAGTCATACTGGAAAAAGCAATAGTAGAAATGCTTGCACGATAAAACATATAAGGAAAAAAAATCAAAATGATAAACATAGAACAGGCCGTTATAGTTGAGGGAAAGTACGATAAAATAAAGCTCTCCTCCGTGATAAACGGCGTAATAATCTGCACGGACGGCTTTCATATTTTCAAGGACAAGGAAAAAATGAAGCTTATCCGCCATTATGCCGAGAAAAAGGGCATAATAATCCTGACAGACAGCGACGCTGCGGGCTTTAAGATAAGAAATTACCTTAAAGGCTCCGTTGGCGGCAACATCATAAATGTATATATCCCCGATATTTTCGGCAAGGAGCGCAGAAAAGCAGAGCCTTCCAAGGAGGGCAAGCTGGGCGTTGAGGGCATGAGCGAGGAAGTCCTGCTGGAAGCTTTCAGAAGAGCGGGCGTTAATGACATAGGCGGCGCCCCGAAAGGCGGCATAGACAAAATGCTTCTTTATGATCTGGGCTATTCGGGCGCTCCCGATTCGTCAATGCGCCGCAAAATGCTGCTTGAAGCCCTTGACCTGCCGTCTCTGCTCACCGCAGGGGCAATGGCAGATATCCTTAACACCATGATATCCCCAAAAGAGCTGGAAGAGCTTACGGAAAAACTTTTTTCCTCTGAAGAAAGGACTGATATATAACTTGGTTTTCTCACAGCTGACTTTTCTGTACTATTTCCTGCCTATCGTAATGATAGTCTATTTTTTTGCGTCTGATAAGATAAGAAATGTGCTGATCTTCATTACGGGGCTGTTTTTTTACGCATGGGGCGAGCCTTTTTATGTGTGCCTTATGCTGCTTTCCACAGCCATTGACTACACCGCAGGCAGGCTAATGGCAAAATATGATGACGACAACAAAAAGCGAAAAATTTGCCTGATAGTTTCCGTCTGCATGAACGTAGGTCTGCTGGCGATATTCAAGTACAGCGACTTCCTTATCGACAGCTTCAACGGAGTTTTCGGCACAAGCATCACAAATCCCGTGGTGCTGGTAAATAAAGCGCTTAACAGCCTGTATCCCTTCGGACTGAACGAAAAGCGTGTGGAGCTGCCCATAGGCATATCCTTCTACACGTTCCAGTCAATGTCATATACCATTGACCTGTACCTTAGAAATATCAAGGTGCAGAAAAGCTTTCTGAACTTCGCATCATATGTCTCACTGTTCCCCCAGATAGTCGCAGGCCCTATCGTCCGCTACGAGGACGTGGCAAACGAGCTGGAGTCAAGAACAGTGAACATCGCAAAAATAAGCGCAGGCATCGGACTTTTTGTAAAGGGACTTGCCAAAAAGGTGCTTCTCGCAAACAACATCGGCATGGTCTGGACGCAGATAAAGGCAATGGACTACAGCACTATTTCGGTGGCTACCGCATGGCTGGGAATAATCGCCTTTGCATTCCAGATATATTTTGACTTCTCGGGCTATTCCGATATGGCAACAGGTCTGGGCAAAATGCTGGGCTTCGAGTTCCCCAAAAACTTCGACCACCCCTATATCTCAAAGAGCATAAGCGAATTCTGGCGCAGATGGCACATCACGCTGGGAAGTTGGTTCAGGTCGTATGTGTATATCCCCCTTGGCGGCAACAGGAACGGCAATTTCAAGACCTACCGCAACCTGTTCATAACCTGGGCGCTGACAGGACTCTGGCACGGAGCCAGCTGGAACTTTATCCTCTGGGGACTGTTCTTCGGCGTGCTCATAATCATCGAGCGCCTTGGCTTCGGCAAGATACTTGAAAAGCTGCCCTCGGCGGTAAGTATGCTCTACACCTTTGTTATGGTGCTCTTCGGCTGGGTGCTCTTCGATACGGACACTCTGGCGGACGCAGGCAGATATTACGCCGCAATGTTCGGCGCAGGCGGCAGCCTTGTTGACAGCTACGCAAGATATACCATCGCTTCAAATGCAGTTATGCTGACGCTTTGTATCCTTATTTCAGGCGGACTGGGCAGCAGGCTCATAAGCTTCTGCGAGGAAAAGAACAAGCGTGCATCGGCAGTGGCAGGCGTTGCCGTAAAGATAGGCGGGCTGCTCATCTGCACCGCATATCTTGTGGGTGCTACCTACAATCCGTTCCTGTATTTCAGATTTTAAGGTGAGGTTTTATGGCAGACAAAGAAAAAAATACCCGTTCCGCCGCTTCAAAGGAACGTTATTTTCAGGCAGGCGTGGCTCTGGTGACAGTGCTGCTGTTCTTCGGCATACTCATAGGACTGGGCTGCGTCACAACATTTTCCGAAAAGGAAAGCTTCTCGGAAAACCAGAACAAAGCGCTGGCTTCTTTCCCGAAATTCAGCGGCAAAAGGCTCTTCAACGGCAGCTTCACAAGCGGACTGGAAACATATGTCTCCGACCATTTTGCATGGCACGATGAATGGATAACCGCTCAGACCTATTCCGAGCTTGCCCTTGGCAAAAAGGAGCGCAACAACGTCTATTTCATGAAAAACGGCGGACTGGCTGAAAAAATATCCGAGCCTGATATGACCGTCGTGGGCAAGAGCATCAGCGGCATACAGCAGTTCGCAACAGATAACGGCATAATGCCCTACATTATGATAGTCCCCACCCAGGCAGAGATATACAGCGATATGCTCCCCACGGACGCACCAAATCCCGATCAGGCAGAGTTCATAAATAACGTGTATTCGCAGCTGGACGGCTACGCAGTGCCCATAGACGTGTATTCCGTCCTCAGCGCCAACCGTGACGACTATATCTACTACCGCACCGACCACCACTGGACAACACAGGGCGCATTCCTCGGCTATACCGCAGCCGCAAAGAAAATGGGAATATATCCCCTCTCCGAGGATTTTTACGACGTGGAGCACGCCAGCGACAAGTTCAGGGGAACATTCTACTCAAAGGTGCTGTACAACGGCATAAAGCCCGATACCATCGACATCTGGCACCTGTCGGAAAACGAGACACAGCCCGAGGTCGAGATATACTCCACCTTTGGCGAGGAACCTACCATACACGACGGAATGTACTTCCGTGAGTATCTGGACGTAAAGGATAAATACAGCACATTCTTCGGCACAAATCAGCCGATGATAACCATACGCACAGGTCATGAGGGCGGAAAGCTCCTTATGTTCAAGGACAGCTACGCACACTGCTTTGCCCCCTTTATGACCGAGCATTACAGCGAGATAACCATGGTTGACCTGAGATATATCCAAATATCCTATAAAGAGCTTATAGATGTTTCGGACTACGATCAGGTGCTGTTCCTTTATAACGCCTCCACATTTATGTCGGACGAGAATATCAAAAAGCTTTCGTATTGAGCCAATAAAAGTAAAAGGCTGTTGCACCAGATGCAGCAGCCTTTTTCATACTAAGCACCAATTAAAAACTATACAAAAAATCATCGCATAATCTTGCGTATATGGATTATGCGATGATTTTTTGTCTATAGTTTTATTGGTGATTAGTATAACTCTGCGACAAAAGCCACTCATAACCCTGAAAAGTTTTTATAAAACCCTCACTCGCACTTCTTCCCTGCCGCAGCAAGCATCTCATTCATGCTGCGCTCAAAATCCTCAGCCCTCATAAGAGCAATGCCCTGAGCATCATCGCCCAGCACCACAAGCCTGTCGCCGCTTTTTATGCCGAACAGCTCCCGTGCCGCCTTGGGTATCACTATCTGCCCACGCTCGCTGACAGTCACCGTACCCCAGATGTGCTTGCCTTTGGGTGCGGGAGCAATGGTCATGCCCTCCTGCTCTGTCCTGAAATTAAGCAGCGAATCCACCGTAGTTCCGTAATATTCCGCCAGCAATGCGCACTTTTCCACATCAGGTACAGTCTCGCCCTTTTCCCACTTGGCATACGCCTGACGGGAAATGCCCACTATCTCCGCCGCTTCCTCCTGGGAAAGCCCGTGAAGATCTCTAAGCACCGCAAGATTTTTACTAAGCATAACATCATTCCTTTTCCGAAAGACTGTTCACAGCGTCGATATATTCCCTGCTGTGAACGGTATGTATCACATGGTCGCCGGTCTCCGTCTCGATAAATGTGCAGTTTTCTATGTATCCCGCAGCCCTGTTTGCCTGCTCAGCAGAAGCGGCGCAGAGATATACACCTGTGTCCGCAATGCTTTCCTTGGCGTGGATATATACGCACGGCACTTTTATATCCGAAAGTATCCTGCTGTGGGAATAGCCGTGGTTCCATGATAGGTCATAGAAATGCTCGCCGTAGGCATGGTCATAATGTCTGGCATACTCAAACACATTCCACACGGAGGAGGGCATGAAAAATATCTTCACAGCCTCTTCAGGGTGCTTCTCATGATATTTCTGAGCATAGTCCGCTATGGAGGGCATACTGTCCTTCATATAAAGCTGCCCCCAGTAGCAGTGCCGCAGATAATATGCTTCCCAGCACTCCGACTTGTCCGACAGGTCATAGTCATGGAGAGGCTTGTAGGTGTCAAGATAAGCAAAGCTGTTCTCCCAGCCCTCGCCCTCAACGGAGAAAACAGGCGGATCCTCCAGCACAGCTCCGGCAATATTTTCACCGCCGTATGCCGCAATGTAAGCCGCCGTCAGCGCTCCGTTTGAATGACCTGCCACAACGGTCTTTTCGCCTATGACCTCGTTTATGAAGGTAATGATATCATCGCCGTTCACGTCCAGATAATAAAGGCTCTCATCATGTGAAGAGCCGCCGTGACCATACACATCAACCGCATAAATGTGCCACTTTTTTGAAAGCTCGGGCATAACAAGGGCATAGTCCTGCCATATGCTCATCTGACCGTGGATAAGCAGCAGCGGGGGCTTGTCATTTTCGACCTCCCCGTAATTTATCACCCTGCCCGACGGCAGCGTGAACTGCTTTTCAACAGCATTCACCGACTTCAGCGCCTTTTCATACCTGTCATACCAGTGCAGATTTTTATAGCAATACCCGCCAAAGCACGCCGCAGCAATAACTATCAGCACCGCAAGAATTATCAGTACGATCATCATAACCTTTTTCATATAATACCCCTTTCGGAAAAGCTCTTATGATAATTGTACTATCGTTCCGCCTGCATATCAACCATACACACTTTACATATTTATCCGATTTTTGTAAGCTTTGGTTGCATTTATTATATCAGAGCCGTGGGGAAATGTCAATAAAGTGCATAAACAAAAAGAGACCGCCGCAGCTTGTGCGGAAGTCTCTTTTGGAATTTCCCTCAGATATTACTTCTTGAAGGACTTGATGCCCTTGGGAGCCTTGGGCTGATATGTAAATACCAGGCAAGCAGTGTTAGCGGATTTTACTGCGCTCTTTTCAGCAGCCTTTGCAGCGATCTTGAGAAGTGTCTTTTTCATAATTTTTTCCTCCTGTAAAATAAAATTGTGTCCTCAGCAAGCCTGTATCAGGAAAACTTTCTGAGATTGACCGTCATCAATGCGGCAACCGCCGCAAATGAACATGATAAAGGGAAGAATACAGCGTCATACCCAAAGATGAAAGTCGCCGCACCTATCAGCAGATACGCAGCTGCGAGTATAACTGCCTTTTTGCGGTAAATGACCTTTTCCTCATCGGTAAGTGGGTTATTTTCGCTTTCTGAGGGAGAAAAGACTGCTATGACCGCAAACGCAGCCGCATCAACGACCGCCAGAACAGGTCTCAGCGCTCCTATATCCGCTCTGCACACCATTGCCACCGCCAGATACAATATGAGCGATACCGCCATACATCTCATAGGAGTTTTGCAGTGATATCCGCCCGCATATTGTCGCAGGGACAGGTAAACGATCGAGAACACCGCACCTATAAAAAGCGTATCCGTCACAATGGCAGTCAGCAGGATAACAGAGTAAAAGACGACCCTCAGCAGAAACAGCTCCATGCCGTAAGCGTAGATATCCCGCTCTGACTCGGATATGAGCTTTTCGCTGAGAAGCTTGTCCGCAAGCCTGTTTGAGAGCCTTTCGAGCATCTTTTCTTCCTCCCTTCCGCTTATCTTGTTATAATTATATCCATAATTTTCCTTTTGCGCAACAGCGAAAAAGCACTACTTTTGTCGAAAAAAGTCAGTTAATGCAATATTATGTCACATTCAATAAAAATATCCTTTTTGTACAAATAATATATGGTTTTATTGTATATATTTAAGGTACATATTTAGACCCTATCCGGGTATTTCAGAGAATATTGTGTTCATCTGCGGAAAAATCAGAAAAATTGCTCGGAAACTATTGCAAAAAATAAAAAAATAGAGTATAATAAAAATATAGAAGCGGTGTCTAACCGCATAATAAGCTTGGAGGTATAATACAATGTCAAGATTAGTTTCCGCTAAGGACATGCTCATCAAAGCACGTGACGGCAAGTATGCTGTTGCTCAGATCAACATCAACAACCTTGAATGGACAAAGGCTGTACTTCAGACTGTTCAGGAACTCAAGGCTCCTGTTATCCTCGGTGTTTCCGAAGGCGCTGGTAAATATATGTGCGGTTTCAAGACCGTAGAGGCTATGGTAAGCGCTATGATGGACAGCCTGGACATCACTGTTCCTGTTGCTCTTCACCTCGACCACGGTACCTTTGAGGGAGCAAAGGCTTGCATCAACGCAGGCTTCTCTTCCATCATGTTCGATGGTTCTCACTATCCTATCGCTGAGAACATTGAAAAGACCACTGCTCTTGTTCACACCTGCGACGTTCTTGGTCTCTCCCTCGAGGCTGAGGTTGGTTCCATCGGCGGCGAAGAAGACGGCGTAGTTGGTATGGGCGAGTGCGCTGATCCCGACGAGTGCAAGGCTGTTGCAGACCTTGGCGTAACAATGCTCGCAGCAGGTATCGGCAATATCCACGGCAAGTATCCCGCAAACTGGCCCGGCCTCCGTTTCGACGTTCTCGAAGCAATCAAGGCTAAGACCGGCGATATGCCTCTCGTACTTCACGGCGGCACAGGTATCCCCGACGACATGATCCAGAAGGCAATTTCTCTCGGCGTTGCAAAGATCAACGTTAACACCGAGTGCCAGCTGGTATTCCAGGAAGCTACCAGAAAGTACATCGAAGAGGGCAAGGATCTTCAGGGCAAGGGCTTCGACCCCAGAAAGCTCCTCAACCCCGGTTTCGAGGCTATCAAGGCAAAGGTTGCCGAGAAGATCACTACTTTCGGCTCCGTTGGCAAGGCTTAATCGGATCTCAGAATAAAAATCACGGCGTATCTCGTTTGAGATACGCCGATTTTTCTGCTTTCACACATTATATTCTTTCGGAACAATGATATGAATTACATTATTCGTCCAATACAAATGAATAGTTTTTTGCAATGCCTGCTTTGAATGTATAGCAGCCGTTTTCGTCCAGCGTAATAGTTTCAATTACATTTCTGTTGGATTTTCTGCCCGAACAGAGGCTGCCTGTCATACCTGCATATTCCTTGCCCAGATCAATTTTAACAGTGACATAATCGGGGAAACCATCAAAATTTCTATTGCTGTTGATCTTAACAAGATTCATTTCCGAATCATATGTGAAAATGTAGGAATAAGGACGACCTGACATTATATATTCTGTCAGATTTTCTTTAAATGTAACCTTAATGACCACATTTGCCGCAGGCATCACAAATGTATTGTCATGCAGAACAGCACCGCCTTCAATGCACACAACAGATTCCAGCATATATCCCGAATCTGGGTATGCGGTAATACCTATGTTCTCACCAGGAAGTGCTGTATTTTTGCTGGCATATGCCCTGCCGTGACCGTCTGTAACAACTGTTATCGTGTAAGCACTCTTATTAACAGGCTTGAAAAATGCTTTTGCTGTAACATTGCCGTCAGGCATAGTCATTGTATAAGGATTTTCATATACAGACTTACCCGTGGTAACGCTGGTCTGATCCAGATAATCAGCAAAATCATTCATTGCCTTGGTGTAATCCTCTGTGGTTATATCGACATACATACCGCCTGTCTTTGTAAACAGATCCTCGTAAGCACTCTTATAGTATTCTTTGGTAAATACTGTGACCTTTACACCGGCATTGACAAATTTGTCGATCCATGTTTCCATAGGATAACGGTTTTTAGCACTATTCTCTGCGGTGTCCTTAAAATCATAATAATCCTCATCTGTTAACATGAAAATATAATTGTTAACTGAACCTGCAGGGAAATTCAGTGTGCCGTCCTTTTTAAGCAGCTGAGTAAAAGCATCTGTAGGTGTTTCGTCCCAACCGCTGCCTGTTTTTACCTTATCAAAAATCGCAACAGCTTCAGAAACATCGGATGTCCAGTGAGTTCCATTTGAAAAGGTATGATAAACTGTTGAGCCATCATAATTTCTTGCATCACTGAACTCTATGATAGACATATTGAGTCCCATGCTTTTTGCATCCAAAAACTGAACCAGATTTGCAAGATTGTCCTTTACCTTTTCAATCTTATTGCTCATAGACCCTGTTGTATCAAGAACAAACACAATGTTTGCTTCCTTGGAATATGAGGTGGTTGTTGAGGTTATCTCCCAATGATCAAATTCATATCCTGCGTTTGGTGTAGCAGTCAATGTGACCTGACCATTGGCAATTTGTACTGGCGTATCTGCCGATGCGGCACCATTACCGTCAGTAGTAACAGTCACTGTATGGCTGCTGTCAGCATATGCGTTGATTTCAAACTGAGCTGAGATTGAACCAAAGCACATAAACGCCATTGCAGCAGCAATACAACTTTTGATTTTTCTTTGTTTCATGTTGCTTCCTCCTTGATTTTTATCACACTGCAAATAATATATGTATGAAAAACAGAACACTTAAATAACCTGAGGCTCAAAAGACATATGTCATGTGTTGATATAATAAACATTTCCTTCCATATCCTCATACTTACCACGATCCAGTTTTTTCAGTCTGATCTCCTTCCCATCAACATACCCCGTATAATCAAACTCATAATACCGTGTACTTGTTTTTATAAGAAAAGGTATTGTGAAAATAAATATTGCAAATCCCAACTTAACAGATATGATAATGCCCATTTTGAAGCATCTGAACCATGTGGCTGCACGTTCTTCCTTGGGCGTGTTTTTGAATATCAGCAATGTTATTATCACTGTAATAAACAGGGTAATAAATATGACACCGAAGCTTGCCGCATCGATCTCACTTCCGTTTGCTATACCGCCCGCAAGCATTACAATATATAACACCGTAGCAACCACGCCATTAGCCAGCAAAAAAGCCATAAATTTGTTGTATCTTTTTTTCACCTTAATATCAGGATTTGAGCTGTTCATATCCTCTACCTCCGTATTTTTATTTCACTCATAGGAATAATAAATATTACCGTTGATATCCTCATATTTGCCCTGTTCAATTCTTTTAAGGATAGATTGTCAAGTCAAGTGCAACAAAATCAGAGAAAAAATTTTTTGAGCACCTCAAAGGGAGTAAGGAAATTGAGACGTTTTCTCGGAC
>NZ_JAOQKB010000023.1:0-15297 GCF_025567215.1 Huintestinicola butyrica | reverse complement strand
ATATATACCATATTCCTCAATAGCTCAGTCGGTAGAGCGCATGACTGTTAATCATGATGTCGCTGGTTCGAGTCCAGCTTGGGGAGCCAAAACAAAAACATACAAACCGTTTCGATAATATGCGGCTGTATGGTAATCAAAAAGCGTCGGGAATAACTTCTCGGCGCTTTTACTTTTCCCTAAACAAGAAATCTCCCGCCCTCAATCGAGAGCGGGAGAAAATTTTATTTATCCTCCTTTGAACCTATCTGCATATCAGCAGCCTCTTCCGTTTTGGATTTAATGTTTTTCGCCAGTTTCAAAAGGAAAGGCGGCAGAGGTGCACCGATGTCCTTGACGTTCTCCAGAATGGAAATGATCTCGTTGGCGATGAGCCAAACAGCCGCCACCGATGCAACAAGAAAATGAAACGGTATCGTTACCCCTATATTCGCAGCGGCAAAAGATAAAAGCCAGTCCAGTATAGCGCCTACCGCAACCAACAGCCACATACATATTTTCTTAGCGATACCACGAATTGATTTGTACGAGCATACAGTCTCCTGACGGTACTTTGCGGCACACAGCCCCGTGCCATAGTCAATGATGTTGCACAGTATCAGCACGATCATTGGAACGTAAAGCAGCCCGAGCCAGCTTGACAACGCCGCACCAATGGCTATAAACCATCTTTTAATATTATCCATGATGATCTCCTTTCTTATTCCAGTCCTTTGTCCGATATCCAGCCGCCTAAAGCAGGCACATATGACCAGCCTGTGGCGACGCTAAGTACCTGCCCACCCTTGACCTGGGCTATCACAGCGGCATCGGCAGAGGGAAGCTTTCTGACATTCCAGGTGCCTTTCTTAACAGTTACCTTCTTGCCGATGCCAATAGCAGATGATGTGCCGGGCTTTGTGGCGGTTGTGCTGTCAATGGTGATCGTGGGAGCCTTGTCCAGATAAGTGAGATAAGGGCACTTACCCCACCATTTCCAAGGTCTGAGTGCGAGTTTTGTTTTGACTACACCAAACTCATGTCCACGAGCTTCGATGACCTCACCATTGCCGATGTACACGCCTACGTGACCCGACATAAAGACCAGTACACCGGGTGTGTCAGGCATGGTTGAGATGGCACCACGCTCCCTGCAATTCGCCCGCATCATATTTGCGGACACATCTTGAGCGCTGTTGTATTTGGGTGTCGAGGTTGCTGTATCAGACCATAAGTAGCCCTTAATCAGGCCCACGCAATCATGTACACGCTTGCCATACTGCGACGGAAAATTGTCGTAAGCTGTGCCCTCCCACTTGTAATACACGGGCCATTGCTTTTTCTTGGCAATATAGAGTGCTTCGTTCGCTGTCTGCCCGAATGTGCCGTACCAGTACGGCTTGCCAAGCTGTGCCTTGGCATATTCGACAAGTCCGTAATTTGTTTTTGCAGCCATTTTCATTCCTCCTCAGATTTCCTAACCACAGGAATATCAAATTTTTTCAATTTCTCTTCCAGATCGTTAATTTCATCTCTTACCGCCTGCCGCTTGGCGTTTAATTCGGTAATGTCATACGGTGCAGGCAGCCCCATCAACGCATATTCATAGCACTTGGCTATTTTCCAGTCGCCTATGGGGCTGGCGCTATCCGACAGCTTCCAGCGACAATCAGCAATTTTCTGCTGGATTTCATTGTATGTATCCATTTGTCGTACCCCCTCAGCCTATGCAGAAACAGGGGCGGACGGCAAGTGCAACCCCGGCACCATTGCGGGTTGCATTACCATTGCTAGTCATAGCCACAAATTCGTTTCCCCCAGCGACTGCTTTTAGCCAGCACCAGTTGCGGTCACAAATATATTTTGATGCAATTCTAAACAACGGAAATTGCCTATAATTTACACCTGCATCATAGTTGTTCCCCCACAGATTACTGCCATACACTTCTGGTTCGGACATCAGATTGATTTTTATATCGTGCCATTCCCAATTATTGGCTGTACTATTTGTTGCACTGCTACTCAGAATTTCACGATGTGTCAGCAAATGATTATTTAATTTTACGTCAAAATGCGTATTATACACAGGCAGCACTGATGCGAACATAAAACTGTTTACATAGCCCCCGACAGCTGTGTTTGTACTGTTCATTCGATTGGTTCCAATATTCTTATCAGGTACGATTACAGCATGATGCTGTGTAAACGCCGTATCACCAGTATTCAGGTATGTATCTAAACCAGCAATGCGGAATTTTGTATTGTATGCAACAGTCTGGGTCGATTCCACCAGTGATTTTGTACCATCATCACTGGTCTGCTCTACGAAACAGGGGACATTCGCAATGTCTCCCGACAACGTGAAATAGTCACCGATGTAAATGTCAGAAAACGACCCGTCAGCAATCATAGCGCAGATATCATTGATATCATATCCCTTTGCAAATAAATCATCGCCACGAAAGATATTATTATGATTTTCTGCAATACTGGTAATCCACTCTGTCTCGTCTTCAGCCGGAAAATCGGGTTCCCCGTCAACATAACGTTTAACGTCCTTTTCGTAGTTTTGAGCGATTTCAGCCGCAGTCAACGCTCTGCTGTACGCCGCCAAACGATAGAAATTATATGCGCCTACCGCATAATTGGTATCGCCTGCACCCAAACAGCCCAGATACGTATTTTTGGTTGATTTCTTGTAGTCGGATAACGTTTTTGTTCCGACCAGTGCGCCGTTCACATAGAAATTAAACGCCTGTCCGTCATAGGTTATAGCTAAACCATATGACGTATTCTGACTGAATGCTGTGGCGATATTCAGGTAACTTGTCGATGCCTCAGAACGTATAGACGCATTCAACTGACCGTTTTCAGTGTAAATGCCAAAACCAGCCTTGTCAAAATTGCTGATAATATCATTTTCACCTGTGGTTCCGCCCGTTATTTCAACGAACAGTTCTACAGTAAAACGGTCATAGTCAATCAGGTCGGGTATCTTCATCGCTGTTGCGATACCTGTCTGTTTGACGTAGTGGTTAGATGCTATCAGTCCGGAACCGCTGCCGTCTGTGTATCGGCTCATGGTCTGACTGTTCACCATATCGACCCATGTGTTGCCGTTTGTGGCATGTTTAGGCGGGAAGTTATAGATGCCATCATAGAACATCTTTGCTCCGGGGGTATATCCCAGTGATGTGGGGGTTATATCAACAGTTTCACCACCCCCTTTCTGTGCCACCTTAAAACGGTTGCTGTCGCTGTACTGACCAACGACTGTGACAGTGCCATTTCCATTCAGGTACAGCATAGTGCCATTGAATTTATCGCCGCAGTTGGCAATAACAAAACTGCTGTCCTTAGCGACAGTCACTACACCGTCGGTGCCTTCCACACATTCGGCGTTAATAGTCGATACCTGTATCGCACTGCTGCCGTCATTTCTGATACCGTAGAACGGATAACGGCGGTCAAATTCCACCGTTGTCAGACCGCTGACAGCTACAGTTGTTTCCTGGGTTGTTATCATATAAATTCCTCCCTTTTAGATTTCAGGTTTTAAAAGTCTCATAAAACACTTTTTCTGCCCTGCACAGCTCCGCTGCTATGGACGGGTAAAGTGATGCTGTGCTTGGCGCAGCGTATCCATAGCCATTAGATGCCACATTGTTGCCAACCGCATATATGGTGCTTGATGTACTGTTAGTCTGCTCATCGGTGCCCGTCTGTTCATCGGTTGCGGAATCATAATACGTATATTTATACTTATACGTCAGGCTAAGTCCAATCTCATTAGCCCCGTATTGTCTCGGCTGTGCGGTTGCGCTGGCTTCAACCAATTCCCATTCTGACAAATTCACCTTGTGGATTATGCCGGATTCGGTGTCATATAGATACGCCCATTGATTCCAGAACATAGTAAACGTAGAATACGCCCCATAAAATGGGACATTGTTTTTTGAAACGACCTTGCACAGCATTCCATAATTATACCGTACATTTATGTTATATTGCGCATAGGTGGTGTTGCCGCTTTCTATATAGCCCAACGTATTATCAGCGTGAACTTTAACGTCTGTTCTATAATCCCCATAGCTCAGACTGCACGCAGTAGGCAGCGCCGCCAGCTGTTCCAATGTCAGAAAACCGCTGCTCTGCGGCACATCAACCATCACAGGCGCAAATCCCACATACCCCTCAGCCTTTTCAGCGTCGGAAACATTGTATGTGCCATTTTCCGTTATAGTTATGGGCTTGACCTTGCCGCCTCCCGAGCTTCCCCCGCCCGCCAACGCCTGAGTGATAAGCCCTCCGCCTAATATCATGTTCCCGCCTCCTTATACACCCTCGCCCAGTGGGCATTCTTCCGTTTCCCGCCGTCAATATCATACGTCACCGTGATAGTGTACGGCTCGTATTCAAATACCTTTGTGCCCGCCGTTTCTGTTTCATTAGATGTTACAGACAGCAGCGGATACAGACAAAAAATCTCGTCGCTGTCACGCTGACGGATAAGCTTGTCGCCCAGGTCCTCATATTCCGAGGGGTCATAATGCTCAGCCACTGTTGACTTTCGCCTCCTTTTGGCACACAAAACTCAGCCCGTTTTCACCGAACATCATGCAGCCATGTTTCTTGCCCAGCTTTACCCGATTTTCAATAGCCCTGCTGTACAAATCATGATACTCACTGAAACTGCAATCCGCCTCAGGCGCAGAAACATCAGCCACGATTCCCAGTCCCGTGAAATCAAAATCAACACTCAGCACAGGAAGCTTGTCGCCGCCGTATGCGATGAAATCACCAATGTTGTACAAATAATCAGTGATCATCTGCGAACATTCCCAGCCGTGATATGCGTACTCACCGCCGCTGCCGACTATCTGCGATACCATCTGCTGTACAGCCGCCTCAGTCAGATACCGTCCCGAAATGCGCTCCGTGTGACGCCAGTCGGAGCCCGAGGCATACTCGTTGCCATATGCCTCATCAGTGGCATATACCCCCGTAATGTGCTTGGTGCCCCGCCTGATGACCTCCGTCCTGTCGCTTTCCGCAGGCATATCCAGCCCCGAAGAGGGCGCAGAAAACGGCACAAACGCCAGCACACCGCCGCCGTCATGCCAGTATCCCACATCATTGTGTGACAGGTCGCTGAGTATGACCCTGCACGTCTTGCCCGCAAAATCCTGATAGCACAGCTGTGCCATGCGCCCCGAATATCCGCCCTCGGTGAAACCGCACTGATTGGCGATCGCTCCCACTATCTGAGACGTGGGATACCGCTTTGCCTTGCTTTCATCGAAAACCTTGTTGCCGTCATCGTCATAGGTGTACTCAAACTGATCATATCCACTGTAATCAAAGGGGATATCCAGATTTTTACAAAGATCATACGCCGTGATGCTTGCCACACCGCCAGAATAGGACTGCTGGGTAATGTAAAAGTCAGGCAGCAAATAGCCGTTAAATGTTACCTTGCTGCCCTCTATAAACGGCACAGCCGACCATACATCACAGGAAAATTCCGTTGTGGCCACACCGTCAAATCCCTTGCCTTCCAGCGACCGCCTCAGCCTGATGTTAGCCAGTACGTCCGCACCGTATTCCGTACCCTGATAGGTTATCTTGTACGGCAGGCTAAAGGCCTGAGCCCGTGAGAGGGCAGGTCATAGATACGGATATGTTGTAATAGTCCACCGTGCCGTCGTTAAATACAGGCACACAGCGGATAGTCGGGCGGTCAAACACATTGGTCTGTACCGTGGGGCATTTGTATTTTACGGTCACCTCGTCCGCATTGCAAGCGGTCACAAGGGCAGCTGCTACCGTGTCCGACAGCACCTGAAAATCAGCCGACAGACTGACGCTCACACCCAGACATTTCTTACGTTCCTTGCCGTTTACAGCAGTGAAGCTGTCCGAATACACAGGCGCTGTTGATATATCTACAGCCTCGCATATAACGTGTTCGGACATATCCACATTGCCGATTTTTAAGATCGTATCATTCATGCTTTAACCTCCGCTGGCGGTTTTAGCCCGCTTGTTTTCCTGCGCAACAACCTTAGCCACATACTTGCCGTCCAGATCAACCACCTTGTAAACAGGGCTGCCCGATGAAGCAGATGTGCGTTTGACCGCCGCAGACGTGTCCTGACTGTCCGCCGCCGTTGTGTTCGCAGCCGATGTGTTGGCAGAAATGCTCGCTGAAGAGTTGGCAGCAGATACATTCGCCGCCGCAGCGTCAACGTAATTGCCATCAAAAACGTCCTTCATGGACTGCTCCCAGTTAGCCTTGAACGCTTCCATAAAGCTGTCGCCAAACAGCGTGCCTGCGTCAGTACCTAACTTCTCGAACTCGTCTGAGTTTTCCGTCACCATGTTGGCAATGATGTTGTTTACGCCCTCATCGTCCTTGTACAAAGACTTGATTTTCGAGAGCTTCTTGGGGTCTTTCAGCAGCTGCGTTGCATAGTCCAGCGCCGCTTCCGGGTCTTGTTTGAGTAGTTCGGTTATAAGGCTGTCAGGCACATTCTTTTCGTACAGCTCGGCGATTTTTGATGTCAGCTTTTTCTTGGCAGCCAGCTTTTTCTCAAATCCGCTAAGGTCTATCTTGTTTGACTTGGTTTTAGCCCCCGTCCGCTTGTCCGTTTCCTCAGAGCTGTTGAAGATATCGCCGCTTTTCAGACTGCCCGCCAGACTGTCACGGGATTTTACAATACTGTCGTAGGCTTTTTCAATGGCATTTTTCTGATTTTCCGCCGACTTCTGTGCTTCCTTTTCGGCGCTGTCATCGGTTTTTTTCTGCTGCTGCAGCAGTTTCAGATTGTAGTCCTTGTAAGTCTCCGAATTGTGGTCAAGGGTCTCGATGAAAGCCCGTTCCTGCTCCAGCAGCCAGCTGTCGTCATAGCCCTTTTCCAGCTGCTCGGTTTCAATTTCTCGGAACTTGTCCTCGACGGAAGTTTTCAGGGCGTTTTCAGCGTCCTTTTTAGCCTGCTCCGCTTCTTTTGCAGCCTTTTCAGCTGCCTTTGTCTCGGTGTCCGCAAGCTTGTCATAATGGTCTGTTACCTTGTCATAAAGCTTCCACCACTCAGCATCTTCCTCATTGCGGTACTGCTCTAATGCGGCTTTTCTGCCTGCCCAGTATTCCTCTTCCGTGACCTTGTGGACAGCATATTTGTCCTCCAGCTCCTTGAGCGCCGCATCAAGCATTTCCGACTTATCTACCACGCCGTCAACGCCTGCATCGGGCATACTGTCAGCTATAGCCTCGGAAACAGTTGTGCCTGCTTCCTCCGCCGCCTCTGCCGTGTCATCAGCCGAGGCGTTCAGACTGTCCGCAAGGTCTTTGTACGCCCCTGTCAGCTCGCCCTTCTGAGCTTCTAGCTCGTCCAGAGCTGCCTGCAAGCGTGCGTCCGCCTCTTCCTGTGACCCAAGCACAACATAACCGTCATCTTTTGCCATATTGTCAGCAGCCTTTTTCATAGCCTCATTAAGTCCTGCAATGGTGCTGTTGGCACCCTCAGTCCAGTCAAATGATTTAAGACCGCTTACTATGTTTTCACAAATAGACTTAGGCACATCGGTTATCAGCGCCTGTCCTGCGTCCATCAGGGCGACCACAAGCTTTTCGATGATAACAGGTGCCTGCCGCAAAAGCTGCGGGATTGATGCCGCAAGTCCCTCCGCAATGGCTCCGATAAGCTGCACGCCTGCGTCAATAAGCTTGTCCGCATTGTCCAGCAGCGTTTCGGTTATCGTCAGAGCTGCATTTACCACCGCAGGAACAAGGCTGTCCAGATTGTCCGTCAGCCCCTGAGCCAGAGCCAGCACAATATCCACAGCACCCTGTGTGATGATGTCGGCATTGTCGAGTATTGCCGTTATAAGCGCCGTGCAAAGGTCAGCCGCCGAGCCTGCGACCTTGGGCAATGCGGATATAAGCCCCGACAGCAGAGTGTTGATTATCTCATCTGCGTTTTCCGTAACAATGGGTATGGCAGTGTCAGCAATGGAGCTGAGAGTATCAAGCAGTGCCGCAATAAGGCTGTTAGCACCCTCAATAACGGAAGGCAGCATCTGTTCCAGCGTGTCGGGAATAAGGGGCAGAAGATTTTCGGTAAGCTCTGTAATGCCTGTTGCCATCTGCGGCAGTACCGCCATAATGCGGGGCATAAGATTGTTTGAAACCGTAACAACGCTGTCAATAACATCACCCAGCAGCTTGTCGAAATCCTGCGCAGGGTCGGCAATGCCTGTCATAAGGTTCTGCCATGCTCCCTGCATTGTGGCGATGGAGCCCTGAATGGTGGTAGAAGCTTCCTTTGCTGTTGTGCCCATTGCATCAAAAGCTTCTTCCTCAGTCATAGCACCGCTTGCAACAGCTTCAGCCGCCTGTTTTGCTGTAAGACCCGAAATGCCCATTTCAGTCTGCACAACGTGAATAGCATCAACAATGTCAGAAAAGCTCGAAACATCATAATCAATATCAATGCCGAATTTGGTTTTCTGAATTTCCTCAGCTTTGGCAAGAAGCCGCTCCATTTCCTCTTTCGTGCCGCCATAGCCTAATTTGAGGTTGTCGAGCATCGTGTAATTCTGCTTTGCAAATCCCTGATACGCATTTTGTATAGATTGCATATCAGTACCCATTTTGTTTGCGTTATCTGCCATGTCAGCAACGGCAGTGTTAGCCTTTTGGGCTGCAGTGGCAGTGTCACCGCCAAGACTGCTGACAAGAGAAGCCGCAAAGCCTGTGACGGTCTCCATATATGCGTTACAGCTCATTCCCACAGTGGAAAACGCCTCTTCCGCATAACCCTTGACCACATCGGCAGAATCGCCGAACAGTGTTTCAACGCCGCCTACAAGCTGCTCGTAGTTGGCATAGCTGTCAATAGCCGCCTTGGAAACAGCCGCTACCGCCGCAGATGCAGCACCCACAGCCGCAAGAGATATCTTGCCTATCTCCAGTGCCGCTTTGCCCGCCGCAGAGCCTATCTTTCCCAGAGCGCTTTCGCCCTTTTTTCCTGCTTCCTCGCCTTTTTGACCAGCGTTCTGAGCTGCATTGCCCACATCGTCAAGGTCACGCACAACGCCCTGAGCCTGCGAGGACACCTGCCCCATCTGGGCAAGAGGTCCCTGCATAAATGCCTGTGAGCTGTTGGCAAAGGAAGCAATGCTTCCGGAAGCCGCTGATACGGAAGCCCCCATTCTTTCAGCACCTGCCGCCGCCTGTGACGTGTTTTCGGCAGCCCTTGCAGCCGCAGAAGCTGTGCTGCTCAGAGCTGTCGCCGCCGCCGCTGCATTCGTGCCTACCTGTTCGATGCTGTCACTCGCCGCTGCCATAGATGCAGCAGTCTGTTCTGCCTGCTTCTTGGCATTGTCGAGGGAGGCTTTCAGCCCGTTGTCATCGCCCGTGATCTTGTATTTTATCTCGCCCGCTTCACTCATTTTCTCACCTCCCGCATTTTCTTTTCAGCTTCCTCAGCCCTGCGTTTAAGGTCGGCAGCAATGGCAGCGTTGCGGTCAGCCGCAGCCTCAAATCGGCGCTTGACCTTTACCTTGAGCCCGTAAATGCTTTTGAGCTTTGATATCCTCTTGCGCTCTGCGCCTGACTTTATCTCGCCAAGGTTCTGCGCCCTTATGCCGATTATCTGTCTGAGCTTGCAGTCATCGGGCAGCCCCTTGAACAGTGCGCAGAAGTCCAGCCAGTGGAGCTTTGCCGTCCTCAGGTCAATGCTGTATGCCCCCATGAACGCCGCATAAAAATACCCCTCGTCCTCCGCAAAATCAAAGCAGGGGACAGGGGTCTTGCTGCCTATGGTGCTGTTGTCCTTTGCCGCCGACAGCCCTCTGACGTAAAATTCGTCCATAGCTTCAGCCGCCTCCGCAGCACCTATGCCCTCGGGCAGCCCCGCAAAATAAAAGCGGCTCACGATATCGGTAAGTCCCTCAGTGCGCCGCCTTAGCACCGCCGCCGAGTATTCGCACATTATGCGGAAATCGGGGTCAATGGGTATCTTAACGCCGTTTACGGTCAGTATCTTACTGTTTGGTGCGAACATCGGCAAAGCGGTCGGTAAACGCCGCAGTCTCGACCTGAATGTACTTCAGTACGTCCAGGCGCTCCACAGCCGAAGCAGTCCTGCCCTCGAAGATCTCAGCAGCGCAGCCGTCACCCAGAGCGGCGTCAATGGCATTGTCAATGGCAGCCACAACAGCGGCCTCATCTTTGCAGCCCTTAAGCTCTCTCAGCTTCACAGCAGCCTCTGTTACCCTTTCGGACATAGCCTGCGAAAAAGATATGGGATATTTCTTGTCCTCGATCTCTACCGTACAAATGCGGTCTTTAAATCTGTATGCCATAAAATCAACCCTTTCAGTTTAAAATAAAAGGGGTCGAAATCGACCCCGTATGATCATGCCGCTTCTCCGTCCTTGCTGTAATACTTGCCCTTTGCAAATTCGGGCGCAGAGCTGCCCTTGACAAGCTTTGCAAATGCGCCGTCCTTGCGCTCATAGTAGCTGTCATATTTGGTAGCCCAGTCGGAAGGCGAGCTGTCAAGCACAGTATAACCGCCGAAGCCCTGATAGGTGAACTTAACAGGGTTGTCGCCTGACTTCTTGATGCTGCCGCTGACAGAGAGGTTCTCCTCAGGTGCGCCGCTTCCGTCATCGGAGATGATAAGAGAGCCCTTGCCCTTTTCGCCCTCGCCTGTGAGAGTGTTGAAATAAACATAGTTCTTGATAGCCGCCTGACCGATAGCATACTTCTGCTCATGGCTCAGCGCATAGTCCTGGAACTCATCGCCGATGTAACGGTCCTCAGTGAAGTCAATGCTTCTCTGGTTGCCTGTTTTAAGGGTAGATTTGCCCTTGTAGTAATAGCTGTTGGTCTTTTCCTCAGGGTTCAGCGATGAAGAACGGTCAGTACCGCCGCCGTAGCAGACAACAGCATAGTCATCTACATCAGCGCTCTGCTCTTCCGAGATATCCACCGCAATTACCATATTGTCAGTGGTCAGGAAGCCCTTGAAATTGGGGTCAGTCTTTACCCCCTTGAACATATCTTTCAGAAACATCAGATTACCTCCTTGGTATAAAAATCAATGTTTACACTCGCCGCATATATCCAGCAGTGAGCGTTCTTAACTGTCGGCGTGGGGAAATTGGTTATTCTGCATCTGGGCTGAGTAATACCCTCAATGTCCCATTTGCCGTACACCAGCGAATTTAAAATGCCGCTGAGCCTGCCGATAAGATCCTTTTGCTTGTCTATGCCGCCCATCGCCGTTATCTGCAGGGTGAGCTGTACTTTTTTGGTGCCGTCAAAATATTTTTTCAGCACCTTTGCTCCTGCAAGCATTACAGCCGTGCGGTCATTTTCAGAAACAACGCCTATAATGTCGATGTCCGCAAGCTCTCTTGCCTTTTCGGGGAATTTGTCGTATATCATAGCCCGTTGCTCCTTAATGTGTTTCGGAAAGTGATATCCCACTGCTGCCTGTGATTGTTTTCGGCAACCTCGCACCAGCGGGCTTGTGCAAGAGGGTGCTTATCCTTTGAATACGAAAGCGGAATATTTGTAAGATGCTTGCTTTCTCCGCTTTTTGCCCACGCACTTCCGTTATCGGCAAGCATAAGCAAACCAAAATATAAATATTGTGCGTATGGCGCATTCCAGACAAGCTCTGCGCTGTCGGTATCGGAATGGATAACAGATGAATCCATCAGACCGCCGTAATCATACGGTGCATATTTGTTGCAGTCTCCAAGCGCCTGCTCTGCCACATCAAACAAAGCTGCTCTCATAGCCCTGTCAGCCACAATAGACATATCAGGCCCGTTTATCTGTACATCAACGATCATGTCAGTATCACCTCCAGATGGTGCGGCTCTCCGCCGTCCGCAAAGTATGTTTCGATTTTCTGCACAACGTAATCACGCCCCATAAAGCGGATAATATCGCCCGTGCGGAACTCAAAGTCCTCAGGTGTGCTGTTGCGGCAGTCGTAAAACATCTTAGCGCTTACCTGCGGGATATCGCCCCCCAGAGCAAACGTCTGAGAGCGTGCAGGGATTATGCGCACCCATCTGAGCACAGCAGCGACCTCAGTATTGCCGCCGCCCCAGCCGTCGGAAGCTGTTTTGCGGATAACATCGGCGTAATGCGGCAGAAGATAGCGGGGAATAGCCGCCGTCAGCATACGCCGCACCCCCTGTATAAAAGCCCCGCCTTGTCCAGATAGGCAAGCGCCCTCGAACATACTCCCGCAGAGCTTCCGCCCGCACCGCTGCCCGAAGCACCCCCCTGAGACATGGAGAACGAGCCCACAGTGAACGATGATACGCCGCCCGATACAATACTGCACCACGGCTCAACACCGCCGCACAGCCCTATATATTCCGCCTGAGCGCATACAGCAAAATTATATGCCCTTTCCTGGGTTTCCCCGTCAGGCTCGGTGAGGATAACGCTGTCTATCACGTTTCCCGCACGGAGGAGCAGGCGGCTCAGGTCGTCATACTCCACGCCGCCGTAGATGTTTATGTAGAAATCCCTGTCAGCCGCCATAAAATCACTCCTTACGCCTTAAGCATCGCAGCAGTCACGGTGATATAGCCGACAGTGACCGCCTTGCTGTCCGAGTTAAAGCAAACTACCTCGATAACATTGCCCTCGGCAGCTGCGATCTCGGTAGTGCCGCTGGTAAGCGCTGTGCCTGCGTATGCGGTGGAAGTCTCGCCGTAAACAGCCCTTGCGGAAGGATTTACCTTGTACGCATAAGTGCCGCTTGCATCGCCGCCTGCCGCAACGGTGATAACAGTCTTGCCCTTGGTGCTGCCTGCCGCCGCTGTGAGCTTAAGGGAGCCGGGAGCATATACCGCACGGATAGCCACGCTTCTGAGCACCTTGTGAGCATATGCGATTCTTCCCTGTACCGCACTTGCACCGATGTACTTGCCCGAGCCGTTCATGTCCTGGAGATGTACGGGAACGGAGAACTCTTCCGCTCTGGTCGCAAATCTGGGGTGGCCTGCGATCATTGCCAGACCCGCAGTCTTGTCATTCCATTCAATGACGTTAAAGCCCGCAATGCGTCCTACGATACCGCTCTGAACTACGTTGTCACCCAGAGATGATGCCTTAACGAACTCAGGGGACTTAAGGATAAATGAGTAGGTCGCAGGGGTAACCAGCAGATAGCGTCTGCCGTCATCGGGAATATTGGCCTCGCTCATCTGCTGCCTGATATCCACGATATCGCTGTAAATGCCGTCAACGGTAAGCGCACCGATGTTGGTAACGGTAGCGCCTGCGAGAAGTACGGTAGCGCCGTCAGTATCCTCAGCAACGGCAAGGGCATAGCCTGCACTGTCAAGTCTGTCCGCAACAAGGTTGTCGGGGACAAGCTGCGCATCGTAGCCGTCGATAAGCTCATTTACTGCCTTTTCCTTGTCGATGGGGAAGTTGATGTAAGATGTGCTGCCGTGCTTAACGGGAATGCCGTTTGCACGGTCGTAGTCCGATACCTCCACCTCCGCATCTCTTACGGGGATCTTTACAACGCCCGCCTTGGGGCTGCCCTCGTAGTCGGTGTTAAATACAACGCCGTTTTTCAGCTTGTTTTCCTGGCGAATCTTTGCCAGAACCAGAGCCGAATATCTTTCCTGTGCTTCATGTGCCATAAATTACATTCCTCCTGTTTTTAGATTTTTATGTTGGGATTTTTCGCAAGGAACGCCGCCTCTACGCCCGAAGGCTGCTTGCCGCCGTTCCCGAAACTTACCCCTGTGGTGACACCCTGAGGGGCGCTTTTCGCAGAGCAGAAAGAAGGGTATTTTGAGATGACCGCATCAATAGCCTTTTCGATAGGCATATCGTCCGATACCTTTGCCATAGCCAGAGCGATAACGTCATCTACAGCCTCGGCGGTTACACCCTTGGAATAAGCGCAGCACTTAGCCTCAGCCGCCGCAAGCTTCTTCTCGGCGTCCGCCCTGCCATTTTCTGCAGCGGATATCTTTTCCTGTGAAAGCTGTTCGGCAGTTTTCTGACTGTCCTGCCACTTGCGGAACGCTTCCATCTCTTCCTTTGAGGGCTGTCCCTTTGCCTGCCTTTCAAGTCTCTGCTTGACTATTGCGTCAAGCTCTGCCTGGGTAAATGTTTTTGCCGTCTGCTCAGGCTCAGACGTAGATACAGCCTTTTCAGGGAGATTTGCTCCGCCCTTTACAGCCTGTGTGGGATCACCTCCGTAGGCTCCCGTGGAGCCATTTTCAGCCTTGTTGGTTTCGGTTACGGTTGTGTTTGTTTCTGCCATTATGATTACCTCCGTTTATAGCCTGTCGGCTTGTTTTTCCGTCCTCAGTTTAACGCCGTAAGTACGTTTAGGGCATAAAAAAAGCAGCCGTAAAGCTGCTGATTTACTGTTTAACCCCCTAGATTTCGAGGGGCTTATGTTTTGGTGGAGCCAACAAAACGTGATTTATAGCCATTTTGTTGAGGTCAGCTGAGGATTACAGTACAACGCCCTCAATTACTGCTCTTGCCTGCAATATAGCGATATAATCTTCCATCGTCCTCACCTGAAACTCATACAGTGATCTGGGACACGTAGGCGTGAAGTTCAGTTCGCCCTTATCCCATTTTTCAAGCATTGCTTTGAGCTTTTTGCAGCGTATCGCAACCTGTCCGTACTCGGCTTTGAACCTGTCCTTGTAATCGGAGCTTGCCATAAGCTTGGCTGTGTCTGTCAGCTCCATAGGTCTTGCTGCTGTTTCGTTCATAACATCATATCCTTTCTGTTTAATACCTCTGAACGGTATAATTATTCGCTTACAGGTTCATAAGTCTTTTCAAAGATATCAGGCTTGCAAGGATACTGTTCTCCGTTCACACCAGTGATGATGTAGTCGCCGACAGATGCCGTCATATCACCCTCTAATGTGTGGATAACGACTTCCTTGTCAGTCTGATACGCTTCTACCACAACAGGCTTCTTGCGGTATTTCATGACATCATATCCTTTCATTTTGATATAAAAACAGCGCATATGTTACCGACAAAAATGTCGTAAACATACACGCTTGTGTGGGTATAAGAAAACCGCCTTGTTATTTCAAGCTCTGAAATATTGGTTATTCTTTCGGAAATATATTCCACATTCTCACTCCTCCAATAAAAAATCACCCTACTTGTGTAAGGTGATCAAAAGTCGATTATCTTTATATCTCCGCAAATTTCCGATAAGCATTTTCCGTCAAAAAAAGGGCGATCCATAACATCGTCAATGCTGTTGACGGTTAAAGTGTTAT
>NZ_JAOQKB010000022.1:0-16499 GCF_025567215.1 Huintestinicola butyrica | reverse complement strand
CGCTCCTTTCTTCGGTTTTAGGTTGTGTGTTCTAAGAGACTTCCCAACCGCTTGATTAAGAAGTCTTTTAGAGCATACAACACCAGCTGCCAGCTTATATGACTTAAACTGTTTGATTGCAAATGAAGCAATTCTAACAACTTCATCTGAGGGTTCAAGTTCTTTAAATCCCTCATATCCTTCATATTCCTCTGGAATTTCTTCCGGAATTGTTCCGTTTATCCACATTTCAACGAATTCAAAATGTCTATCAATTGCATTTTTGAATGTTTCATCATCTTCTCTGCACTCAGACATGTTAATCATATCAATCAATGTTTCAAAATTTCGTTCATCCGGAGGAGAGGTTGCAAAAATCATTGCAATATATGCAGTATATAAAAGTTTTTCTGCTTTAACCCAGAAATCTTCACCGCTATTCGGCTGATTTCCGCTTGTGTTTTTGATAAGGACATCTACAAATTTAAGAATATCCTTTTCACGATTTTTTTCGCTAATATATGCAAAAGGGTTATAGTGCATTGATTTTGCGAAATCAATCGTATTAAAAACCTTTATGTGATATGGTTCATAGATTGTCTTACCATTGCTATCTTTTCCTATCGGTCTACCACGCTTCAACATTTTTCCGCATTCAATCAATACTGTTCCTTTCGGGTCGGTAACGATATAGCTAGAATGCATCTGCATTAAGTTTGGTTTGACAAAAAATCTTGTTTTACCTGAACCAGAACCACCGATAACCAGAATATTTTTATTTCTGGCGTATTTCGGGTGAGAGGGTTTTCCCATTGTCAGGCTCTCGGTTTGCGTTAGAATTACATTATTAAACTTATCTTTTAAGTCCATATATGGTTCTATATCTTGTTCGTTGCCCCATCTTGCACTACCGTATTCCTCCCCATTACGGAATTTCTTTTTGTTTTTTGACTTAATGTACATGATGAGTTTCATTATGAGTGCAACTGCTACGCCAAATCCCAAATCTATCACATTGAAACTCGGAATTACCTGTGCAAAAACAACGCCTAGGTTATTCATAAATGGCATCATTTTTTCAGAGATTCCGTTACCTTCGGCTGTTCGATATGCAAGTGAAATCAAATCACCTGCGTATCCAAATATAACAAATGGCAGCCAACTCAATATCGTTTTCTTTACTTTTTTGCTATTCATTATTTTCTCCGAAGTCAAAGTCAAGTGGCTTTGTCGGCATTAAAGAGCCATGTCCTTTGATTTTTCACGAACTTTTTCTTTCTTTTTCGGCTCTTGCTCTTGAATACGCTGTGCATTCTCACGCAGCTGCTGTCTTGTTACTGTCGGCTGCTTCTCAATGTCTTGCTGTTTTTCATTTGCATATTCAGTAAAAGCACGCTTGAAATTATCTGTCTTTCCAGATTCAAACATCACATGAAATTCGCCAGATGCTGAATCGTGTTTTATTGCAAAGTCAATATCATATTTTTTTGCGACAGACAAAAAATCTCCGATATTTTTATCTGACACTTCAATAGATTCCAACTTTCCACCATGTTCTGTTGCACGTTTATTCAATTGGCGAACAGAAATCTTACCTTTCTTTTCTGCATTTCCGCTTAAAAAGGTTTTCATCATCTCTTTCATTATGTCTGATGTAAGTTCAGTTGCTTGTTTGGAAAGAGAAAGTGTCTTTTTTAAGCCTTGTTCCATGTCAGAAGCCATAGAATGTCCTCCTTATCTACGCATAATATGATTTATTTCATACTGCGTGTGAAACGGACAGTCTTCTGTGCTTTGCAGCCATAATCTTCAATCAACCTACAGACAAATCCTCGGCTGAAATAAGTCCATTCTTCGTCAAACTCCCTTGCCGGGCAACAAGCCCGCCTGCGGTCGCTTTCCTTGACTGGGCTTATTTCATCTGTCGGCTTTGCCTATAGGACGATTAAAAATTAGTATAAAACCTGACGGCACGCTGTCAGGTTTTCTTTGTTATAATAGACCTATCAAATATGAAAGGAAGTCTTATTATGACAAACACAAAAATATGCCAGAGCTGTGCAATGCCCATGACAGCAGCAGATCACGGCACCAACGCCGACGGAACACCCAGCGCCGATTTCTGCAAATTCTGTATGAAGAACGGAAAAATGGGGGACTGCACCATGGAGCAGATGGCGGATATCTGCGCCGATATCGACCTGCGTGACGGTCGTGCGGCTGATAAGCAGGCGGCGGTAAATATGTATATGTCGGTGCTGCCCATGCTGAAAAGATGGGGCGGTACAGGCACTATGGAATACGAGGTCGTTGAGCTGCCGCAGATGACCGTCAGGGGACTGGGCTGCCGCACTTCAAACACCGCTCCCGATATGAGCGAAAAGATAGGCGGACTGTGGAAAAGCTTTTTCGGCGGCGTTTTTCAGAGCATTGACAAAAAGGCAAGCCCTTACACATACGGCGTTTACAGCAATTATGCCACGGATTTTACGGGGGAATATGATATGACAGTGGGCTGCCAAGTTACCGAGGACAGCGTGTCGGACAACACCGTAACAACAGTGATACCAAGAGGAAAATACGCAAAGTTCACTCTTCACGGCGATGCACAAAAGGATATCTACGCATTCTGGTGCCGCCTGTGGTTCATGCCCCTTGACCGTGCATATACCGCCGATTTTGAGGAGTATGTTTCCGAGCATGACTTCAACATCTACATTTCCATAAAATAACAGAAGATATCAAAAGCCTGACGACGCATAGCCGTCAGGCTTTTATAGTTACTCTTCGATCTGCTTGCCGAGGAACTGGGCAGCAGCCTGAATGAGATTTTTCTGCACCTCAGTTGCCGCTGTATTTTCTCCCGAGGCAGGAGCAAGAAATGCCACGGCGCCGGTAACATCGCCCGATGAAAGAATGGGAGTGCAGGCGATGGCAGCCCTGTCAATTCCTTCAACGGGGAATACCTTCACATCATCTGCGGAAGAATAAATGTAATTCTTTCGATGCTCGAGGTAATCCTCCAGCCCCTGAGAAACACGCCTTTCGCTGAACTCCTTTTTGCCCACGCCCGCCACAGCCACAACGTGGTCACGGTCGAACACAACGGTGGGGCAGTTGGCAAGCTTTGTCATGACCTCTGCTACCTGAGACGCCGATGCAGCCATTTCATTTATGGCGGAGTATTTCTTGAAAATGACCTCTCCGTCAGAGCTTGTGTATATTTCCAAGGGGTCGCCTTCACTTACAACAGTTACACAGTCATCAACCAACGTATCTAAGCGCTTTTGTGGCTCTGCAAGTTCGGCTTCCGCTTTGATTATCCCGTCAATATCCGTGAGAAGGTTCACGGTGATGTGATCTTCATAGACCTGTATATTATCTATTATACTGCCAATATCGGTTTTGTCAAGTCTTTCCTTTTCAAGTATCTCATTAAGAACTCCAACGGTAGTAGCGGCGGCTTTGTTGGTATCTGCCACTGTTTTGTCACGTTTGGCAAGCAGTTCAAGCTGAGCATTCAGCCCCTCAATTTTTTGCGAGTGCGAGGAAATGATGATGTCGTAAGTCTCGTTGATGAGCTTTTCCTGTGTGGGATTTGCCATGATATCTCTTATGCGCTGAGTGGTCACAGCTGCAAGCTCAGCCTTAAGCTGTGATATCTGACGGTTTATCTGTTCCGGTGTATCATCGGAAATATTCTTCCGCTCCCTTGCCGCAAGCTGCTTGTCAAGGGTTTCTGCTATAAGGGTGGAATTATCACGGAGCTTTTCGATGACTTTTTTCAGCGTGTCGTCCAGTCTGTCAACTCTGATATGATGCGAAGAGCAGTATGCCTTTCCATGCTTTGTGTACGTGCTGCACCTGTATGCGGGAGCAAGATTGGGTCGGCTCATTGATGACATAGGTCTGCCGCAGTCACCGCACATAAGGAAGCCTGTGTAATCTGTTCTGTACTTCTTCACACCCCGGTAGTTTGAGCGTGTCCGCACAGCAAGCTGCTGCTGTGCCTGTTCAAAAACAGCCTTAGTAACTATAGGAGTATGATAGTTCTCAATGACTATATTTTCGGCGGCAGGAAGCAGAATATCATCGCCGTTTATTTTTTTTCTGCTGTATTTGTGCTGCCTGAGAGTACCTATATAAAAGTCATTGCTGAGTATCTGGCTTACGGTCACGCTGCTCCAATGGCTGCTGCCCCTGAGTCTCGTGGACTTTCCCATAAGTTCACAGCGCAGTATTTCGTCTTGCCTTGCAGTGGGGATATTCATTTCCGTAAGCTTGTTGGAGATAGCCTTGTAGCCCATTCCCGACAGATACATATCGTATATCATTCGTATGACCTCTGCCTGCTTTTCGTTTACCTCAAACTTCATTGCCTTGCTGTCGGTCATGGTGTAGCCGTAGGGGACAGCGCATATCCATCTGCCTTCTTTCTGGCGGTTCTCAATGACCTTGCTTACCTTCTTGCTGGTATCGGTGACAGGCATCTCGTTTATCAGGAATCTGAACTGTATCTGCAGCCACTCGTCGCATGTGGGAAAGTCTATGCCATCGTTTATTGAGATGATGCGGACACCGGCGTCTCTCAGATCCTCAAGCTCCGCCAGACCACGGCTGTTTCGCCTGGAAAAACGTGAGAAGTCCTTGATGATAAGTATGGTGTATTTGCCGCTCATCAGACCTCTGCGCATGTACTGATAACCCTCACGCTGCTCAAAGGTGTAGCCTGAGCGGTCACGGTCCTCAAAATATTCGATATCATCATCGGGAAATTTCTGGGCGGCATATGCCGAAATAATGCTCTTCTGGTTTTCGATAGAAGTATTGTCCTTGCCTATCTCCTCATCAACGGAAATACGTAAGTAGGCTGCTATTGCCATTTTAACACGTCCTTTCAATATATATTATCATGCTGACGGTATTGGGGTCAACAGGAAAAAAATAGGGGCATCAGCTGTCGGCTGATACCCCTATTCGTCATGAAGGCATAACAGGGCTAAGGTGGCTCATGACCAGAGCTACAGTGGTGTCAGCGGGCTTCTTTGTGCCGGAGATGAATACCGTAACATCATAGTTCTTTTGCTTGCAGCCGGAGTAGATATCTTTCAGCATCATGCCTACAAGCTCACTGCCTGCTTCGCTTTGAGTCAGCCACACGTCTGTTGTGCGGTCCATTTCATTTACATTTACATTCATTTTGATTTCCTCCTTTTGAATAATATTGACAGGATCTTTTGGTTTAAACCCCTTTAGATGAGTGCTCATAAATATAATATATAGTTGAAAATGTGAGAAATACGGTGGCTTATACCGTAAAAGACATTTTTACGGTATAAACTGCATCTTACAGACTTTTCAGCTGGATTTTTGTCTATGCCTCAGATGCCCGATATTTCTAGCTTTCAGGCGGTGTAACGACAAAAAGACATTTTTTCGGATAGAAGTATAGGTCCTCTGTTGTTGTATTTCGTTGCTTGTTTAATTTCACAATACTTGTCAGCCAGTTGATCTTCAAACTTTCTATCAAAATAATGATAGTCTGTGACGAAAAGTCTGCAAATTGCGAAGTATCCTTGTGATATTACTTGCTCAAAGTCAAGCGCAACAGCAGCTTCTGCAGAAAAGCCATAGTCATCAATAATATATTTATGATCATACGGATCTTCTCTTATGAAAGCTAATTGGCTTTCCTTTTCAAAGCATTCGTCTATATACAGATTCTCACGCTTGATAGCGCATCCATATGTCCCCTCCACCTCCATTCTGCCAACAGGTAAATTACCCTTGTATCGGTTAAGGGTTATTCTCTGATTACACAGGCAGAGAAGATATAGGAAGGAATATTTGTCACTCCAAGTTTTGGAATTCTTATAACCTTCTCGAAGTTCGTAAATAATATTTTCCAGTTTATCGGTGTTCTTTGATGAATAAATATTTGAGTAATCCGCAAACAGCTTATAAGTTAAATCACCGCTGACTCTGTAGAAGTTATTGCAGATCCCTTGAAATGTTTTCTGCACTTTAGTACTGACAATATCTCCTGCAATCAGGGCTTCGGTAATGGAAAAAATATGAGAATCTCTGTATCCATTGCTTTTGGCTATAGAATTAAGGTCCGTGATGATTGAGGTATCAGTTCTGCCATTGAGTGTATCAACATGCTCTCCGATCATTTGCAGAAGATCGGCTGACTTGACATTGTTTATCAGTGCTTTTAAGATAATTTTTTGATCTTCGGGAGAAGCCTTAATAAATTCATACCTTAAAGTGCCGAATTCTTCTGACCATTTACCTTGTAGTTCGGGAAATAGTGTTCCAAGCTTTACATCGAGAGTTTCAATCGTGTCATCTGAAAATTTATACATCTTTTTTTCCTCCCTGTGGAAATTTTAATAAAAGTATAATGATGTAGATGCCATGTATAAGTTGGGTGAACTTTATTATTATGCTGACAAACCGCATCAAAATCTTAATAAATCAGAGTATTACCTTAAGCAAGGCGAGCAGCACGATGATTTAAGATGTATGTGCCTACTTACAGAAATGTATTTGGATACGTCGCATTTTACGTATTATAACCCCAATAATTCGGTGATGATCGATTTACTGAATTTATCTGAGGATACAAAGTCTCCTATGTATAACCCTGAAGCAGGGCAAAAAATGCTAAGCAAAATTGAGCAAATTGCATTGGATACTTCTAATGATGTTTTATTGGAAATAGTTGCAGATTTTTATATTGATGAAAAATACGGAATTGTTAACGCTGCAAAAGCGGAACAGTATTATCGTTCCTTAGAATCCAAAGATCCCGATGACATAGAATTAAAGGTTAAGTTAGCAATGTGTCTTGAAGCGCATGGTTCGGTTAAACAGGCTGTTGATATTTATAAGTCATTGGCGCAAGCAGATCCACCGGTTGAATTGGCGGTACGCAGACTTATTTATTACTATTCTAAAACGGGCGATGATGCTAATAAGGCAAAATGGATAGACTATCTGTTTGAAAATTTTGGCTGTGGAGATGATGAAGAGACAGAAAAATGGCTGCTATTCAATGGAAGATATTATCATACGCAATTTATTAACGATAATGATGACGATAGTATAAAAGCATGTTTAAAGGCTTATTATACAGCTGCACAGAAATTTGATAATGTCGGAGCATATTTTGAATTAGGCGTTATCTGGTCTACTACATTGTATGATAAACAAGAAGCATTGGAAAATTATCAGAAATGTTTAGAGCTTTATAAAAAGGAGCGTGAAAAAATGCCCTCAGACCCGTGGATTAAGGCTCAAATAGAGGATGTTACAGATCATATTTCAATGTGCAAACGGTTGATGAGGTGAATAACTCATGCTGTTTAAGAGCATTGTAAAAAAAATAAAACAATGGGCGATTTATGCTAGTTAGTTCAGACAAGTGAAATTATTTACCACTATAGTGCACGCTAAAGAATAAAACTAAATATCACTTAAGATTTTTGAACCGGATGATGTTATTTCATTCGGTTCAATTTAATTTAGTGTAGCTTTGTGTTTGGCATATGGACAAATGTTAATGGAGCGTTGTAGTATCGTAATTGTAAAATAGGGTATGAAAAAATAACCGTGTAAACGCAATAATCGCCAAAATTCTGACCATATTAAAAATGCAGTCCAAAGAGGGCAACACTGAGGGGCGACCTAGCGCAGGCTGCGGAATAAAACGGTGAAGAGCAGGTCCCTATGAAAAAAAGTCTGTAAAAAACGAAGAACTGTGGTAAAATAGAAATAACACAGGAGGACGAAATTTTATGGGAAGAAGAAAACGAGAGCCAATGAGCGAGGGCAAGAGGAACATCATAACAGGACTGCTTCAGGAGTATGATATCAAGACAGCAAAGGATATTGAGGATGCTCTCAAGAATCTGCTGGGCGGAACGATACAGGAAATGCTTGAGGCAGAGATGGACGAGCACCTGGGATACAGTTCATATGAACGCTCCGACAACACCGACTGCCGCAACGGAAAGAAAACCAAGAAAATACGTGGAAATTTTGGTGAAACCGAGATAGAAGTCCCGCAGGATCGTGACGGAAGCTTTGAGCCGAAGGTCGTACAGAAGCGTCAGAAGGACATTTCAGGCATTGAACAGAAGATAATCTCACTGTATGCAAAAGGTATGACGACCCGTCAGATAAGCGAAACTATTGAGGATATTTACGGCTTTGAAGTAAGTGACGGAATGGTGTCGGATATTACCGACAGGCTGCTCCCACAGATAGAAGAGTGGCAGAATCGCCCTCTTGATAAAGTATATCCTATCGTGTTCATAGATGCAGTTCATTTTTCTGTCCGTGACAATGGTCAGATAAAAAAGCTTGCGGCTTATGTTATCCTGGCAGTAATTCTTACAGGTCATAAGGAAGTATTATCGATACATATCGGTGAAAACGAGAGCGCAAAGTATTGGCTGGGAGTGCTGAATGAGCTGAAAAATCGTGGTGTAAAGGATATTCTTGTGATATGTGCCGACGGGATTTCCGGAATGAAAGAAGCTGCAGCAGCTGCATATCCGCAGACAGAATTACAGCGCTGCATTGTTCATCAGGTGAGAAATACACTGAAATATGCAGGAGAAAAAAACAAGAAGGAATTTGCAAATGACCTTAAGACCATACGAAAAAGCAGCATTGGAGCAGCTTGAGCGGGTCACTGATACACCACCAATGCCATTGAAAGCCTTAACAGCGGCTATCGCCGTCTGAACAAGCAGAGGAGCGTATTTCCGAGCGATACAGCACTTTTAAAGGCTCTGTATCTGGCAACAGCGGAGATAGCCCCAAAATGGACAATGCCGCAAAAAACTGGGGCGAAGTGCTCGGTGAGCTTGAGATAATGTATCCGGACAGGCTGAACTGATGCCGCCGCAAAATATCCTGATGCAACGGAGCGCAGCGCAGTGAAATCAGGATATTTTGCATCGGGAGCTTGACAAACGGCAGTATTCAATTTATACTGAAAAAAGAAAGAGAGCGACTGATCAGCCGCTCTTACCACAAAGTCATTTTTCTGCGGTTGATTGTTTTTACAGAGTTTTTTTCGCAGAACTAAATAAAATTTACATACAGTGTTCAGCATGTAGAAGCATCAATGAACTTACAGGTATTTTCAAATTTGAAAGCACAAAATATTCTCCCAATATCTTCATAATATTCATTCTTGGGAACATGAAATTATGACTGATAAAATGCTGCGCCACAGCGTATTTATTAGTATTGTCCTCTCTTGACTATATTTTTAATTTAGGGTATAATGAAATAAATCCGAAAGATAAACAACATACAGTAACTATAATTTAAGGAAAAATATTTATGCGAACTGAAATAGAACTTAACAACGGATGGTGCTTTGCCAAGATATATAATCTGGGAATAAGCGAAAATGATGCAGTTACCCCCGAATTTGACGATTGCTCATGGGAAAAGATCTGCCTGCCTCACACTTTTAATGCAACTGATAGTGTAACAAGCAGCTATTATAAAGGACTGACCTGTTACCGCCGAGATTTGGAGCTTTCTACAAAATACAAGGGCAAGGCACTATACATTGAATTCGGGGGAGCCAACACTACTGCTAAAGTGTTTGTGAATGGCTTTTTTGCCGGAAAACACGATGGAGGCTATTCTGCTTTTCGCATAAATATAACGAATTATGTACACTATGACAGAAAAAACCAAATTGCAGTCCTTGTTGACAATTCACCCACAAATTACATTGCTCCAATTACTGAACAGGGCGATTTTACAAAAATGGGTGGATTGTACCGAGAAGTTAAATTAATTGCCGCCGAACCTGTTCACATTGCACTTGAGGACAGTGGTTCCTGCGGAGTCTACATCACACCACATAATATTACATCAGACAGCGCAGACATTGATGTACTGATAAAGCTTGATTCCGCCAACAACATAGAGGCAAAGGCCGTAATTTTTGCCCCGGACGGAAAGCCTGTTGCAGAGATGTGTGGACATACAGAAAGCGACAGGCTTACACTTTCAAAAAAAATATCTGCTCCGCAGTTGTGGGATGGTGTAAACTCTCCCTGTCTGTATCGTGCCGAAGTCACCCTATTTTATGGGGACAAAGCAACAGATATGGTATCCGAAAATTTTGGCATAAGGACATATCATATTAACCCTGAGGATGGTTTTTTCCTTAACGGAAAGTCTTATCCTCTTCATGGTGTGAACTATCATCAAGACAGCTTTGAAAGCGGCTGGGCAATGACAAATATCCAACGTGAACGTGATTATGGAATTATTCGTGATATGGGTTGCAACGCTGTAAGAATGGCTCATTATCAGCATTGCAGTCAGGAATATTCACTGTGTGACGATTTCGGTATTTGTGTTTGGACAGAGATAGGGATTATAAACAAAATGTCTCCGGATGAAAGCGAACGTCACATTCTTGCAGATGGCTTTGCAGAAAATGCAAAACAGCAGCTTATTGAGCTTATCAGGCAGAATTACAATCATCCATCAATCATCTTATGGGGAATATCTAATGAACTTCACCAAATGTCTGATGAAATTTTTGCTTTATACCAAGAACTTTATGAGCTTGCCTGCACGGAGGACAACACAAGGCTGAAAACTTATGCAGACAATCAGTTCTATGGCAGATTTTTGCAGCTTCCCTCAGATGTCGTAGGATATAACCGTTATTTCGGTTGGTATAAGGAGGCAGGCGATGCAGAACATTTCGGAGAATGGCTTGACTTATACCATAATTCAAAGGAAAAACGTCCGATATGCATTTCTGAATACGGCGGTGGCGGAGCCCTAACACAGCACAAGGACAGCATAGACTGGTTAAACGATATTGACCCGAATGGAGCTCGTCATTATGAAAATTATCAGTCACAGCTTCACGAAATTGTTTGGCGGCAATTTTCTGCAAGAAAATATCTTTGGGCAGCATTTGTATGGTGTATGTTTGATTTTCCTTCCAGTGGTCGTGAAGAGGGCGATACGATAGGACAGAATGATAAGGGTCTATGCACGAGAGAACGCATACCCAAAGATGCGTATTTCTTTTACAGGTCTGTATGGAGCAGTGAGAAAACTATCTACATTACTGAGCGCCGTCATAACGTAAGACCTTGCAATGTACCATTTATAAAGATATATTCAAATGCACAAAGTGTTGAACTTATCGTTAACAACAGGTCACTTGGCATAATAAAACGCAGCGAATTGTCAAATAGCAATGATACTGTTTTTGTATGGAACAATGTTAATATAAATAAAAATGAGAAAAATACTATTACTGCAAAAGCGACATTTGATGATGACACGATAAAGTATGACAAAGTTTGTTGGTATGGCTAAAGATTCAATCATAACGAACATCTATATTGCAATAGAAAAAGCGTTACCTATCGAATTGAAAGGTAACGCTTTTTTTATGCTCTGTTTAGTATGCTAAGCTTTTTTACAAAGAAAACGGAAATAATAAGCACAAGCGGAAATACACAGCCTGCAAACATACCCTTTTGCATATTATCTCCTGCATTTTGGGAAATATTGCCCACGACTGCAGGTCCGAGTGCACCGCCCATATCTCCTGCCATTGCCAGAAGTGCAAACATGGCCGTACCTCCCGAAGGTATCTTAGCCGAACAGATGCTTATAGTTCCGGGCCACATTATTCCTACCGAAAAACCGCACACTATGCAGCCGACAAGTCCCAGCAGGGGTATCTCCGACAAAGAGGCTGTAATATAGCAAGCGAGACAAAGAGCCCCCGAACCGATCATAAATTTCATAAGATCAATTTTTTCACCATATTTTCCGTACAATGACCGGCTTATACCCATTGTAACGGCGAACATACACGGGCCTGCGATATCTCCCATTGATTTGGAAAGACCCAGTGCAGATTCTGCAAACGCAGATGCCCATTGTGCCATTGAAAGCTCCGATGCACCTGCACATACCATAAGCAGAATGGAGAGCCAAAACAGCGGAACTTTAAGCAGACTGCCAATACTCATTCCCTTACCGTCCTCTGTCGGATGCTCGATCGGACATACAGCAAAATTGAACACATTACACAGTGGAATAACTGCCCAGATGCAGGAGAGCCATCTCCAGTTTTCTATCCCGAATAATGCAAAGAACAGGGTTGAAAGAAGTATAACTCCCACTGCACCCCAGCAGTAAAACGAGTGGAGCAGGCTCATCGCTGCCTCCTTATGCTCAAAAGGGCACGCCTCAACGATAGGGCTTACAAGCACTTCCGTAAGACCGCTGCCTATGGCATAAAGTACTGTACTGAATATTATTCCTGCAAACGGATCGGGTGTGACCTGCGGAAGAAAAGCAAGTCCGATAAGTCCGACCGCCGAAAGCAGCTGCGAACCAACAACACAATTTCTGTAGCCTATAGTATCTGCAAAACGTGCACACAAAATATCAACAATAAGCTGTGTAGTAAAAAACACAGATGAGATAAGCGCTATTTTTCCTAAAGAAATATTGTAATTATTATGAAAAGTAAGAAACAGCAGCGGTGCAAAATTTGCAGCTATTGCCTGTGTAACAAATCCCAAGTAACAGGCTATCAGCGTTTTTTTGTAATTCATATTTACGTTCCTTTCAATAATAGCAGTATAAGGTAATTCTATTGTTTTCGCACAGACTTTTTACTTTATTGCAGTATTATAGGTCACATCTAAAAACCACCGGCTAAAAGCCTTAGCACCTCATCTGCCTGCAGATTTTCCGTCATCTTGCACACAAATTTCCTGACATACGACATGTATGCAAATTCTTGCTTTGCAATAATTGCGAAATTTCTATACAATCTGACAAAAAATCTGACTTCGCATCTGAGGCACTATGGTTATTAGTATTATATATTATGTAAACAGCTTCTCCGCCGATATTTCGACGGAGAAAGTTCTGTCCCTTAATTAAGTGATATTTTTATATAATAACCAATCAATAAATCATCCAATTCTCTTAAATACAGGCATAACATCCAGAGGTGCGGGAACGGTGACGATCTGACCGCCGCTGTAGATCTTCTTGTCTGAGATGCTCTCCCACTGCCCCTTTGGCAGATATACACTGCGCTCTCTTGCGCCCGGCTCAAGCACGGGAGCAACAAGATAATCGCTGCCGAACATATACTGCTCGGGAAGCTCCCAGCACTTTTCATCGTCGGGGAACTCAAAGAACATTGTGCGGATAACGGGCGCACCTGTTCTTGCGGTCTCCTCCATAAGTCCTGCAATATAATCCTTCATGGAAAGACGTATATCCAGCCACTTCTTCATTATCTCATAGGCTTCCTCACCGTAGCTCCAAAGCTCGTTGGGGTGGCCTGTGTAAAGATATCCGCCGCCGAAATCACGGTCATCAAGCTTGGGGATATCCCAGTCGGGGCCACGGTTTCCGTGCATGCGCAGGATAGGGCAGAACACGCCGTACTGATACCAGCGTATGAGAAGCTCCCTGAAATCGGGGTCGTCCCAGTTGTCTGTCATAAATCCGCCGATGTCGGTGGTCCACCAGGGAATACCTGCAAGGCCCATGTTCTGACCTGCAATGACCTGATCCTTAAAGGACTCAAAGTTCGACTGAACATCGCCTGTCCAAACAAGTGTCCTGTACTTCTGGCTTCCTACCCATGCGGAACGGCAGAGGTTGACTGCCTCATGGTCGCCCTCGGCTTCCTGTCCGTTATAGAATGCCTCAACATACTTCTTGGGATATTCGCAGCCAACCTTTGAGCCACGTCCGGTATAGTAGCGGTAATTTTCAAAATCGTACTTGGTGCTGTCGGGCTCGGAGTTGTCCAGCCAGAAAAGGTCGATGCCCCAGTCACGGTAATTCTGCTTGCACTTGCTCCATACAAATTCCTGAGCTTCGGGATTGAAGAAGTCAACCGTGCCGCAGTCGCCCTCATAATCATAGGTCTGCACCGAACCAACATCGGTGGTGCTTATAAGCGCCTTCTGTTCCATTTCATAATAGTTCTCGCTGCGCTTATCCACAGACGGCCATACGGAGACCATGACCTTTGTTCCCATGGCATGAAGCTCATCGGTCATTGCCTTTACAGCGTCCCTGCTCCAGTATTTCTCGTCAAATCTCCAGTCGCCCTGATGCGGCCAGTGGAAAAAGTCGATAACGATAACGTCAAGCCTGATGCCCAGCTCCTTGTATTTTCTTGCGACCTCAAGCACCTCATCGGGAGTGCGGTAACGGAGCTTGCACTGCCAGAGGCCAAGATAATCCTTGCTCATAACAGGCGCTCTGCCCACACATTCGGTGTAGTTGGTCACGATCTGAGCGGGAGTATCGTCGGCGGTTATCCAGTAATCCACCATATCGCTCTCGTCGGATATCCACTTGGTGATGTTGGTTCCGAAAGCCGCCTCGCCTGTTGAGGGATTGTTCCAGAGCATGCCGTAGCCCTTGTTTGATACCACAAAGGGAACGCTTACCTGGGAATTTCTCTGCTCAAGGGGAAGAACAGAGCCTTTAAGGTCAAGTATGGGCATCTGGTACTGACCCATACCGAACAGCTTTTCCTTGGGGTCGGACTCGAAGCGGACGGTTATCTTAAAGTCATCGGAAGCAAGTCCCTTGTATTCACGGGATCTTATCTTGTAGCAGATAGCCTCCTTGCGTACAGAGCCGTAATAATATCTGTAATATTCCTGCAGGATAAGCTCATTGTCCTTGTAAAAGCAAATAATGCCCACGCCGTTTACAGTGGCTTTGATCTTTCCGTTCACTATCTCAGCCGTTTCGCTGCCCTCGTCAATGGTCACTTTTGCGCTGTGTGCCACGTTCTCGGTAAGAGCATGAGCGTCCCGGGGGAGCTTTTTCAGAAGAGTGGTCCTCACACGAAGAGCATTATTGCCCCAGCCCTCAATGCGGATAGTTTCATTTCTCGACCGTGCAATAAGTGCGCCGTTTTCTTCAGTAAATCGTATCATTGCTGTACCTCCTATAAAATTCCTGTGTTGACTGTTCGCCTGATCTATAGTATAATTATAACATCAAGTGACATGAAATGATATAAATATATTGTCTGAAACTATGAAAATATCGTCAGGCGGTGAAAGAAATGTCTATAGTTGATTACAGCGTGCTGAAAAGCGGGGACAGCGGTCAGGATCCCCCATTCAAATCAGATGAATCGGGACTTCACGGAGATGCGGAGTTCCCCATAGCCGTATATCATGCCGATGTTACGGACAATTTTGTGAGCTGGCACTGGCATGAGGAGCTTGAATTCGGTTTTGCGGTGGAGGGCAGCGTGCTTATGGAATGCGGCAAAAACAAGCACATACTGAACAAAGGCGATATTTATTTTATCAACAGCAACACTCTTCACGCCATGTTCAAAGCGGGGACGGGTCAAAAAAGCGTGTTCCGCTCTGTTGTAGTGCATGGTTCCATAGTGGGCGGAAAAGAGGACAGCATCTACCATCGGAAATATGTTGCGCCCATAACGGGCAACAGCGGACTGCGTGAGCTGATATTCACCCCCAAGGACGGCAGCTATTCAAAGATACTGGGGCTGCTCACAAACATCTGGAACACGGAAAATATCAGAGTGCCCAATCACGAGCTTATCGTCCGCAACGAGCTTTCCGAGCTTTTCCGGATACTTATCCATCTGTCGGAAAAGAATATGTCGGCGCACCCTGCCGCCAGCATTGCCCAGGAGACAAGGCTCCGTGACATACTGCTTTTTATCCATGACCATTACGCCGAAAAGATCACTCTTGATGACATGGCAGCCGCCGCATTCATCAGTAAAAGCGAGGTGCTCAGGTGCTTCAGGAACATAACGGGTCAGTCCCCGTTTGAGTATCTGAAAAATTACCGCCTGCGCAATGCGGCTTACATGATACAGAACACCTCCGACCCCATAAACACCATCTGCGGCCTTTGCGGCTTTGACGACCACAGCTATTTCTCCAAGGCTTTTAAGGAGGTTTACGGGTGCAGCCCACGGGAGTTTAAGAAATAAGAACTTGTCTTCACAAGATAAATGTGGTATAATAAAAGAACAATGAGATATACAAGTGATATGACGGAAAGTCAATGGGAAATAATAAAACCAATATTACAGGAAGCAAAATACAGGAACTTGGAAGAAAAGCAAGAACAGATAAATGCGGTATTTTACTTGGTGAAAAAAGGGTGTCAATGGAGGAACCTGCCAAAAGATTTTCCTAAGTGGAAGACCGTATATAGCTTCTATAGAAGAGCTTGTCTGAATGGAATATGGGATAAAATACAGAAAGCACTGGTCAAAAAAGTTCGTTTGGCAAAAGGTAGAAAAGAAGCTCCAAGCTATGCTTTGATTGATTCACAAAGTGCTAAAACAGTATCATCAAACGAAAACCGAGGATATGACGGAGGAAAAAAACAAAAGGACGAAAGCGGCATATAGTAACATATACAATGGGAAATCTGCTTTGTGTGCACGTCCATGC
>NZ_JAOQKB010000021.1:13354-19793 GCF_025567215.1 Huintestinicola butyrica | reverse complement strand
GTTTATGGTTGTGTGGTTACTCCCATTATAACACGAGTTGCTTTATGTGTCATTATTTTTTCCATGTGTTGCACTTATATTGTAAATCTATCATTGTATCTCAAGTAAGTTTGCTATTGAGTTGGATAGTATTTCTTATGAGTTGGATGAATTTGATAAATGGAGCGTGAAAGTTGTTATATCATACTCTAATGTTCAAGGGAAACTTAATATCGTTGATGGTCTTAATGGATTCAAGATAATGTTGGATACAGAAGAAAATTATGTAAAGTCAATCAAAGCTTTTGATAATAAGATTATCATATATACAACAATCTCGTATTATTGTTTTAATCAAATTTCGGATTTTAAGCTGTACTATAAACAAGCACCTATTAGCATGATAACAGATGATGGAGGAAGATTCTTGCCGCAACTGGATGGCATTAAAATTGACAATGTGAAAAAGTCAAGATTTATAACTAACATGCTGTATGGCGTTCAAGAACAAACTAGTATTGAATGTATTGATTTTTTATGTAATTTGAAAATAGAGTATTTGCCCAAAATATTTAAAGAAAATATTTGTTCGTTAAGCGAGGTGGTTGATTCAGATAAGTTTAGTAACACAATTGTATGGTTTAAATTTAGATATATAAATGAACAAGAAGAGGAACTCATGCTACGAATTGGGCATAGTGATCCGATACGAATATGGATAAACGAAGAACCGTTTATTTTTGTTAGAAGTAAGTATACTCCTATTTCTTATAATGATGTTGTTATTTATACAAATGAAAAAAACATTGAGGTCATAATTGCTATTGAGATTTCAAAAGGTAATGCGAATTTGCAAGATAGAGGTATTATAGTTAGAGTCGATAGTTTGTAATGGTGAAATAATAATGCTGTTATTATCATAATATTTACCTCAAGCAATTTAATCTGTCTCAATATAAAAAACGGTTGCCGTTTGACGTAACTGACATCGGCAGCCGCTTTTTCTGTTATATAGATTTGTTCTTTTTATTCTGCTGAGCTTTACGCTCTCGTTTCTGCTGTTCCTCTGCAACAAGGCGTAAGATATAATCTCCACTTGAAATGTCATAGTAAGTATGAGCAATATCAGCATACACCTCATAAAGCTGTTTGCAGTTCTCAAAGCTATATTTGAGAGCTTCAATTTTTTTGTCCGTTTCTTGCTTGACAGATTTTATGCGTTCAAGGTCAGCACGGCTCTGAATGGTGCTGCCGTTTATAGTCTGCCTGCAAATATTCAGTTTCAGCTTTTCTGATAGGGTAAGCTTTGGCTTGTCTGCAAGCTCAAAGTAATGTTCAGCCTGTTCTATAAGGCTGTCCATATTGTCCTGTTTGGCTGTTAGTTGGTTCAGCTCTTTCCTCGCCGTTTCATACTCCGCTTTCAGATTTTCAATCTTGCCCTCCAACTCTCCGATAGAATGGATATTGTCACGATTTATAATCGTAAGCTGGGCGGACAGCTTGTAAATATCCATATCATTAGCAGGGGAGTAGGGTGCATTGCTGTCACGCTTTCTTTGAGCTTTTTTGCCCATAGCGGCAAGCTGCGTCACTTCATCAATAGTTTTGATATAATCCGAACGAATCGGAGCAGGTTCTCCGTTCAGGGTAACATCTGCCCCTACATCACGCCAACGAATACGGGAAATAAGGCTTTCGGCAGTGTAATCTTCTCCGAGTGTTTTTGTTCTGACAAATCGCTGTTGTTCCTCCGCTTTTATGGAAATATATTTTCCTCGTTTTATTGAGTATCCCATAAGTTCAAGCTCGCACAACAGTTCATCAATATTTTTTACGGAACCTACAAGCCTGTCAATATCAAGACGGATTTTCTGTTTCCACGATGTACCACGCTTTTTATGCTTCCATTCGTTGTAAGCAATATTTTTGCTTTGCCCTCTGTTTTCCTTTATAGGCTGAATGTCAAAAGCAAGGCATACTCTGTCGGAATATTCCCGTACCTTTTTCAAGGTGGTCTGATTATCATAAAATTTCTTGCCCGATACGGAGTAGCTGTTCAGAATAAAGTGGTTGTGCAGATGTCCTTTGTCAAGATGTGTGGCAATTACTATCTGGCAATCATCACCAAAAGTCTTTCTTGCAAAAGCCTTTGCAATTCGGTGAGCCTGTTCGGGAGTGATATTTTCGTTTGGGTCAAAGGATTGGATATAATGAATAGCTTTAACGCTGCCTTTGCCGTCTATCGGCGGAGGGGCGTTATATTTTTTGCCCGAAAAATATTCATATACCATTTTCATATCATTATATGCGTCTTTAGCATTTGCCATACAGTTCAAGGCGGTAGTATAAACCATATCTTCCGTCTTTTCAGGATTTAATATGTAGGCTATGCTGCGGTTGACGGTAGAGTGGATAGGAATAGATTTAACGTATGGCATATATCTTCGTAGTTCTCCTTTAAATCTTCAATATCTCCTGCATAAATGCTATTGATTTCATTTGCCTTTTTAGCAATCTGATTGATATTGTTGCCGATAATACGCAAAGCGTTCATTACGGGAGTGACTTCATTCAGGTCAATGACGTTGATTTTTCCGTTGAGGGATATTCGCTTTATATATGTGCCTGTTTTGAGTGAAGCGATTTCGGCAAGCCTTTTTATTTCTTCCCATTCTTCAATGCTGTATATTACTTCCTTGCGTTTAATCTGTTTGGTTTTTCTCAAAAGTACACCTCCACTATTGTTTTTGGTCTTAGGCAGAGCCTAAAAAATATTATAGAGCCACATTCAGGGTAAGGGTTCCCTCCTGAATGTGCATTTTTGAGGGGTAATCCTCTAAAATGCGGCGATTTGTGAAAGAATACGTATTCTTTCTGTGCTTGCTACGCATACCCAAAACAAAAAAATACGTACACCATCATTTTGATGTTTTTTCCTGTATAGGGATACCCCTCTTGAAATTTTCTGCGGCAGCGAACAGCAGAATTTTTTTGCCCTCTTATATATAAGGAAAATTTTCTTTGAAATTTTAGGGGTATTAGGAGAAAATCGTGAAATTTTGTATATATGCCTATTGCTCAATATTGTTTTTTGTGCGAAAAGTAGAAAATGAAAAAAGTTGTGCTGTAACCCCTAAAAAAACTCCAATTATTTTCCTTATAGGTGAAAGGGTCTAATTCTCAGAACGATTCTTCGCCGCATTGTTCTGAACCTCGCCATAAAAATTCAGCCCCTTTCAGATTACAAAACGAAAGGGGTTGTTTCATTGGAAAATGTTTTTGATGAAATACGCAGCAGGGTATCTATGCGGGACGTAGCAAAATTCTACGGCTTGCAGATGAACCACTCCGGTATGGCTCGCTGTCCCTTTCACGATGACAGAACACCAAGCCTGAAAGTGTATGACGATCATTTCTATTGCTTCGGCTGTGGGGCAACGGGAGATTGCACAGGTTTTACCGCAAAGCTGTTCGGTATCCCTCAGATTGAAGCTGCAAAGAAAATCAGCTATGATTTTGGACTTAACCTTTTTAATGGGGAAATCGCCGTTTCTGTTAATCCAAGGCTAAAGTCTGAGAACGATTTTCATGTTTGGCTGAGAAATGCTAATCTTGCCGTATCGGAGTATTTATCAAAACTCAACGAGTGGAGAAAAATCTATGCTCCCAAAAATCAATGGGAACAGCTTCACCCGCTGTTTGTTGAGAGCCTAAAAAGAACCGACTATGTTGAGTATCTTTCTGATTTGCTGGCTCATGGTTCCGATAAGGAAAAGAAACTGTACTATAAAGAGAACGGCAATGACATCAAGAAAATACAGGAACGCCTTGAAAAGCTCGCCGCTGAGGTTCGTCCTGTGAAACGCAAAGCGATTTGACGGAGGGATACCTATTTATGATACTTGAAGATAAACAGACCTGCTGCTTCATGCACCTCGTCGAAAGGTTCATTGCAGATAACAATAATTATCTGCTCCCTGTGAAGCAGTATATGAATACTGTGCCGAACAAGGTGCTGCTGGGGTACTATGATGATGAGTACATATATCTGATACCGAGTGTTGTTATCGGTATGTGCGATAAACTGCTCGTTGAAAATAACCTTGCAACGTTCAATATGCAGACTGTTTTGAAACAGCTTTTTGCCCTTAATTATATTAAGGTACATTGGATAATGAGCAAGGAAGTCAGATACCGTCCGCAGAAGCGTATCGGCTCGACAAAGAGAAGATACATCACATTTCATCGCAGGGTATTTCCGAAGAGTATAAGAGAAAGGGGCAGAGTTTAATGGATAAGAATGAATTTATAGACGCAGTTGCAAAGCAGAAAGGTATCAGCCGAGGAAAAGCCTACCGTTCTGTTGAGGCGGTAATGGATACCATACGCATTTTGATAATGCAGGGAGAGGAAATTAAAATCGGAGGGTTCGGTACTTTTGATATTGTAACTGACCTCAAAGGAGAGCGTATCCCTGTGTTCAAAGCGGGCAGGGCATTGAAGAAGGTTGTCAATACCCTTGGTAAAGGGGGAGATAAAATATGAGCGAACAGAAGCAGCGTGATATAATTCTGACCGATGACCAGAAAGACGCATTGGTACAGAGCTTCTTTCCTGTTATGTTGGAATTCTTCCAATCTGATAGGGGTAAAAAAATCTATACCGAATACCTTAAAAATAAGGAGTGTGAAAAATCGGGAACCCCTTAATTCCTGCTGGCTGTTTTCTAATCATAAAAAATGCGATTTAGCACTTTAAAGCGTTGACAAATTGTTTTAAAAGTGGTATACTATTAAATATAGAAGGCAATTGACAAAGCAGTAAGACAGGAGGTATATAATGATAAAGGCAGTAATTTATGCACGATACTCTTGTGACAACCAGAGAGAAGAGAGTATTGAGGGACAGCTTCGTGAATGTAAGGAGTTCGCAACTCGCAAGGGATATACATTGGTTGGCTCATACATAGATAGAGCAATGTCCGCAAAGACTGATAACCGTCCTGAGTTTCAGAGAATGATTAAGGAGAGTGCAAAGGAACTTTTCGATGTGGTCATTGTTTGGAAGCTGGACAGATTTGCAAGAAACAGATATGACTCAGCACATTACAAGGCTACGCTCCGACGGAACGGTGTAAAGGTCGTTTCTGCAACGGAGGTAATCTCAGAGGGTGCAGAGGGTATCATTCTTGAATCGGTACTTGAAGGTTATGCTGAATATTATTCGGCTGAACTCTCTGAAAAAGTTATCAGGGGTATGACTGAGAATGCTCTCAAGTGTCAGTACAATGGAGGATATATTCCTGTAGGGTATAAGGTTGACGAGAATAAGCATTATCAGATTGATGAGCTGACCGCACCTTTTGTAAAGGAAGCATTTCTGATGTATGTTAATGGACGTCATATCAAAAAAATCGTTGAGTACTTCAATGAAAATGGTATCCGTTCATCACGAAACAAGCCTATGACCAAAACAACGGTGTCTACAATCTTGCAAAATAGAAAATACATTGGTGAATATCAATATAGGGATATAGTTGTTTCCGATGGAATCCCAGCGATCATTTCAAGAGAACTTTTTGCGCTGGCGCAGCAGAGAACGGAACAGAACAAATATGCTCCGTCTGCTTCTCGTTCGGAGATAAAGTATTTATTGACGGGAAAGTTGATGTGCGGCGACTGTGGTTCGGTTTATGCAGGTGAAAGTGGAACAGGACGTACAGGACAGAAGTACCACTATTATAAATGTGTAAAAGCAAAGAAGCGTGATGGCTGTGAGCGAAAAGCGATAAAGAAAGATGAAGTCGAGGAAGCTGTTATTGAAGCTACCGTTGAAAACATTTTTGTGGATGAGGTCATTGAAGAAATTGCAGACCGTGTAATTTCATGGCAGGAAAAAGAGAGTACACTTGTACCGCTTTATCAAAGAGAGCTGGCAGAGGTTGAAAAGAGCATTGCCAATTTGCTGTCAGCCATTGAACAGGGTATCATCACATCTGCTACAAAAAATCGAATGGCAGAGCTTGAAAGTCTGAAAATCGACCTTGAAGTGAAAATTGCCCGTGAGGAAATCCAAACACAAATTCTGACCAAAGATCAGGTTAAGTTCTGGCTGAAGAATATGGAAAAGCTGGATTTAGCAAGTATTGATAATCGTCAGAGAATTATAAATACGTTCGTCAACTCTATCTATGTCTACGAGGACAGATTTGAAGTGAACTTCAACTGCCGAGAGGGATTTGAAACAATCCCTCTCGATATTGAACGGTTTGTTTCTCGTTTAGAGATAGTGGGGGAGCCAAAACAAAAACATACAAACCGTTTCGATAATATGCGGCTGTATGGTAATCAAAAAGCGTCGGGAATAACTTCTCGGCGCTTTTACTTTTCCCTAAGGCAAAACCGCACAAATTCTTGAAAAGCAGCAAAAAAGGTATAATATATGTATGAATAAACAACTA
>NZ_JAOQKB010000021.1:0-13027 GCF_025567215.1 Huintestinicola butyrica | reverse complement strand
GTATCGGAAAACACTATACCGAGGTCTGCGAAAACAGACCGCCAAACTGAATATTATGTTTGCCCTGGCAAACCTTTATCTGGCTGACAGAAAATCTCTGACGGCTTGATAAAGTGCGCCTGCAAGCAGATTTACAGAGGCAATATGCCCGTTACAGAGCTTTATGCGTTTAACTTGATTTGTGAGAATTTATTGGCGGCATTGTACGGTGTTGCCTTAACTATTTCCGAACAGGAGATAAGCAATTTTGTTGAAAAATCCCTTGCTTCTATTCCGGAAATTTTTAAAATCAAGTTTAAGACCCCATGATCTGGGTACTTAAAGTCATTTTTTGTGCATTTACTATTGATTTTTCTAGGTTCACAGATATTTTTGATGTGCGAAGTTTGAGTTATGGATATTATGATGCCACGTCTGAACGGATATGAAGCCACAAAGCAGATACGCTCTCTGAAAAATCGTCCCAACGCAGTTACTATCCCTATTATTGCAATGACGGCAAACGCCTTTGCGGAGGATATTCAGGCTTCTCTTGAATCGGGAATGAACGCTCATATTGCAAAGCCCCTTGTTATGGAGGGGGTCATCAAGGTTATTTCCGTTAATCTCAATTGATAGGAACAAATTTGCACCGCACAGGCTCTGTGCGGTGCTTTTTTTGACCTTGCCCCATTTTGGAAGCAAAAAAATTATCCTCCTGAAGCTGTTGCTTTCAGAGGATAATTTTTGGGAGAAAGATTAAGGTATAGAAGAATGAAGAAGACAAAAAAACAATTAGGAATAACCTATGTTCTTATTATATTATATTAGTGATTTAAAATCTATCCAGATATTGCGAATAACATACTATTTATTGCGCTGTTTATGCGAATTGGAAGAAATAAAATAATCAATTATTGTTCGAATACGCTAATAATAATCAATTTTTGCTCTTTTTTCCATTTGGTATTTACAAACGAAAAATTCGATGATATAATTTGTTTATAAAGCAACAGCAAAAATTGACTAAGATTATCGAAACGCAAACCAATTAAATTAATGGAGGTTGGAATAATGAAAAAAATCAAGTCAATTGCAGCATTATCACTTGCTGCCCTTATGATGGCAGGAATGGCAGGCTGCGGAAACACTGCGGGCGGAAACGAGGGTGCTGATGCTCCTGCTGCAAGCGGAGATGCAGGAACAACTGCTGCAGGCGGAGATGCAGGAACAGAAGCTTCCTCCGGAGAGATCAAGGAGTTTACAGCTTTCTTCTCCGTTCCCGGAAATGAGATCAATTCTGACAACAGGATCCAGCAGGTAATTGCCGAAAAGATCGGCGCAAAGTGCAAGGAAACATGGCTCACAGGTCAGACTGCCGAGGAAGCTATCGGCGTTATGATCGCAGGCGGCGAATACACCGACTTTATCGTAGGCTCCAGCGGAAGCACCACTCTTATTGATGCAGGTGCCCTTATCCCTATCGACCAGTATTGGGACAACTATCCTAATGTAAAGAATTTCTACTCCGATGCTGAATGGAATCAGATTAGAAATGAAGACGGTCACGTTTACATCATTCCTCAGTTCGGAAATGTTTATATGTATGACACAGGTACAATACATAACGATGAAGCATTCTGGATTCAGACAAGAGTTCTCAAGTGGGCAGGCTATCCCAAGATCGAAACACTTGATGAATATTTCGATGTTATCGAGAGATACCTTGAGGCTAACCCCACAATGGAGGACGGCACTCCCAACATCGGCTATGAGATCCTCACAGATGACTGGAGATATTTCTGCCTTGAGAATGCTCCCTTCTTCCTTGACGGTTATCCCAACGACGGCTGCTGCATAGTTGACGAGACTACACATCAGGCTATCGACTACAACACCACTCCCACTGCAAAGAGATATTTCCAGAAGCTCAACGAGGAATATCGGAAGGGCGTTATCGACCCCGAGACATTTACTCTTAACTATGACCAGTACATCGCTAAGCTTTCTTCCGGACGTGTATGCGGTATGGTTGACCAGCACTGGAATTTCCAGGACGCTGAGAACGCTATCAAGCAGCAGGGTCTTGATGACTGCACATATGTACCTCTTGGAATCGTAATTGACAAGGGTATCGAAGAGCGCTACCACAGCGAGGCTGCTCTTGACGCAACAGGCGGTATCGGTATCACAGTTAGCTGCGACGATGTCGAAGGCGCAATGAAGTTCCTCAACGATCTTCTTTCTCCCGAGATCCTCACACTCCGTAACTGGGGTCAGGAAGGCATTGACTATTTCGTAGGCGATGACGGTCTCTTCTACAGAAACGAGGAACAGCGTAAGAATTCAGTAGATCAGGCTTACATCAACGCTAATATGTGCTCTTACTCCTACTTCCCCGGCTACATCGGCATGGATCACGACGGCATCAATGCTTACAACCCCAGCAACCAGCCCGCAGAGTTCTATGAGTCTCTTCTCGAGCCTGTAAAGGAATGCTTCAACGCATACGGCGTTCAGACCTACACTCAGATGCTCAATCCTTCAAAGGAAAAGTCTCCCTGGTTCCCCATGTGGTCTTATTCCAACGCATTCACAACCGAAACTCCTTGGGGTCTTGCTAAGGTAAACATGGACGAGGTTAAGCACGAGTACCTTCCTAAGGTTGTTATTTCCGATGATTTTGAGTCTGCATGGAACGAATATCTCACTGTTTATAATGACAGATGCGATATCGAGGCATATCTCAATGCTCTTACCGAAGAGGTTCAGAGAAGAATTGCCGTTGCAGAAGGCGACTGATTTTTTGAACATAATAAACAGTGCAGTTTAAGTATGACGGAATCGTCTCATAACAGGCGGTTCCGTCAGCTTACAATAAGGAGTGAGCAAAATTCGCTATGGCAATGACTTCACAATCTGAAAAAAAGCAGGGTATAACCCTCAAGCAGCTAAAAAGTCAGAAGGTTCTGATCCTGCTGTCAATCCCCTTTATAATTTATGTTATTATTTTCTGCTATGTGCCCCTTGGCGGCTGGCTTATGGCATTTCAGAATTATAAGCCGAAAAACGGTCTTCTTCATTCAGAGTTTGTGGGACTTGCAAAATTTGAGTTCCTTTTCTCAAACGATCAGTTTTTAAAGGTCATCAGAAACACTCTGGCAATGGGTGTGATAAACCTTGTGCTGGGTACTGTTACGGCAATTCTCTTTGCCATACTGCTCAGCGAATTTCGTTTCAACAGAGGAAAGAAGCTGGTTCAGACAATTTCATATCTGCCCCACTTCCTTTCATGGGTAATTGTAACAGGTATCGTATTTGACGTTCTTTCCACCGAGAACGGTATCGTGAACGAGATACTTGTAAATCTTCATATCATTGACAAGCCCTTCAACTTCCTTGCAGACCCCAAATGGTTCTGGTGGATAGTTGGATTTGCGAATGTCTGGAAGGAAACAGGCTGGAACAGTATCATCTATCTTGCAGCCATTACATCTATCAGCCCCGACCTTTATGAGGCTGCCTCTATCGACGGTGCGGGCAGACTTGCAAAAATATGGCACATCACACTCCCCGGTATCAAGCCTACCTTCTTTATCCTGCTTATCATGAACATCGGAAACGTTCTTAATGCAGGCTTTGAGGTTCAGTACCTGTTGGGCAACGGTCTTGTTCAAAGTGTTTCTCAGACAATTGATATCTATGTGCTCAAATACGGTATCAGCCAGGCAGACTACTCTCTCGGTACTGCTGCAGGTATTTTCAAAAGCGTTGTAAGTCTGATACTGATCGTTATCGCCAATCAGCTTGCAAAGAAAATGGGCGAGGAACACCTATTCTAAAGAAAGGAGAACGGCAAACTATGACAAACAAATACAAGGTCCCGCCGCAGATAAAAGTAAGAGTCAAATCTGCAAATGAGATCGGAAACGGAAAAAAAGCCTTCCTCAGCCGACGTACAGCGGGCGACGTTATTTTCGATACTGTTAACTTTATCATAATGATCGTCTTTACCATCACAATGCTGTATCCTCTTCTTAACACGGTTGCGGTGTCCTTCAACGACGGTACGGACGCTCTCAGAGGCGGCATTCACCTTTGGCCCAGAATGTTTACCTTTGATAACTACAAGGCGGTGCTTAGAAGAGATCTTATGCCCACAGCAGCTAAGATCTCAGTTCTCAGAACCGTTATCGGCACAGTTTCTTCTACCTTTGTAACAGCACTTCTTGCTTATGTTCTAAGCCGCAAGAATTTCATTTTCAAGAAACAGCTGTCCTTGATCTATGTTATCACCATGTATGTTTCGGGCGGTCTTATCCCTGTATTCCTTGTTTATAAGGCACTGGGTCTTACAAACAGCTTCTGGGTGTATATTCTTCCCGGAATGGTAAGTGCATTTAATATGCTCGTTATCCGTACATATATGAACGGTCTTCCCGAGAGCCTAAGCGAATCTGCCGAGATCGACGGTGCGGGTCATATGACAATTTTTATAAAGATCATTTTCCCGCTTTGTATGCCTGTAATTGCAACAGTTGCTCTCTTTACCGCTGTCGGACAGTGGAACTCATGGTTTGACGCTATGCTCTACAACCGTATGAGCGATAATCTCACAACCTTGCAATATGAACTTATGAAGCTCCTGAGCGCTGTTACCACCTCGGGCAAGGGACAGACTGCTCAGACAATGGAACACGCCAGCGGTATGGTAACACCTACCTCTGTCCGTGCAGCTGCAACGGTCATAACATCTCTCCCCATAATATGTCTGTATCCTTTTCTGCAGAAGTATTTCGTGGCAGGACTTACTATTGGCGGTGTAAAGGAATAATATGAAAATAGGCTGTCTGTTAGGGTATTGCCGATAAGAAAAATTTATCGGTACCGAGCCGCAAGCTTTGTCTTTCTTACGAAATGGCAAAGACGTGGCTTCCCCTTGGACGGCCTTTTGCGTTTTTCTATTGAAATTATTTCAATAGTATGCTATGATAATGTACAGATAGCAAAAATGCATCAAGCGGAGCGTGATACATATTATGATAAATAAAAGAAAAACAGTTGGAGTATTTCTGTGTGCGATAACAAGTGAACAGAAAAAGGAACTGTGCAGAAGCATATCCCGAGCAGCAAAGGATCTGGATTATAATGTGATCTTTTTCAGCTTTATCGGTACTATCGGTGCTGACTACCGGAATTATGCACAGAACGAACATAAAATGCTTGATATTATTCCTTTTGATGAGCTGGACGGTATTATTTTTGACAACAGCAACAGCTTCACCGATGATATCAAAAATAAGATCATGTCTCATATAAAAAAATGCAGATGTCCTGTTGTAACAATAGGTGAACCCTGCAATGATTATTACAGCGTGCATATCGACAACTCCGAGGGCATAAAAAATATGGTAAGGCATTTTGCAAAGCATCATGGCTTTAAGCATATTGGATTTATGTCAGGTATCCCGGGACACTGCGACGCTGTGGAAAGATATGCGGCTTTTCAGAGCGCAATGAGGGAATGCGGACTTCCCGAGGACGGCGTCGGTGTTTTTCACGGTGATTTCTGGTACAACAAATGCTACGAAGCAGCCGATTTTTTTCTTAATTGCTGCCCCCGTCCCCAGGCTATTGTCTGTGCAAATGATTATATGGCATACTCTCTCTGTGATGTGTTGATAGGTAAGGGAGTAAATGTCCCCGAGGATATATGTATTTCGGGCTTTGACGGTGTGTATGAAGCGAAAATCCATGTTCCCCCCATTACCTCCGCACAGGTGAATCTGAACACATTGTCACGCACAGCCTTTGAAATAATAGAAAATGTGAATAACGGCAGACCACAGGAAAAATGCGTTAATTTATACACGGACAGCTGCTTTACAGGCTCCTGCGGCTGTAATGTCAACTACTACAAAACTGAAGCGGACAAATCCCGTGAGATAAATTCACTTTTCCGGAAGAATACTTTTACACTTTATCATATTTATTCTGTTGAAGCGGCTATGCTTGAAATGAACCGTGTAACGAAAATTGAACAGATATCGGATATACTTTCACAATTCGGCGGCAATATCGGCGATTATGAAAAATTCTTTATGTTTACCTTTACTGACAGGAAGGGCAGAAGCTCCTTCGAGACCGAGATACGCTCACCCTCTGAGCAGGTGTATCCCGCAATATGGATAGACAGAAGCGGCAGCTCCCTTCGCCCCGAGAAATATTTCTCCACTAATACGCTTATCCCCGCAGATTCGGCGAAGTCTCCTTGCTGTTATTACATATCATATATCCATTTTGAAAATCACTGCTTCGGTTATTCTGCAATATCAATGAAAAATGACGAACCCTTCAGCGAGTTTTATAATATCTGGATAGCGAATATTGCTGTTGCCCTTGAAACTCTTCTTCACAAAAACAGTATCAGGGAGCTGGTGGAGGATCTGGAAATAGCAAGCACCCATGATAAGTTGACAGGTATGTATAACAGACGAGGCTTTGAAAAATGTATGAACAAAGCCTTTGATGAGAAAAAAGAAGAACAGCAGTCCACTGTTGCAGCCATTGTTATTGATATGGACAGGCTTAAATCCATCAATGATGTTTACGGTCATACAGAGGGAGATTACGCAATAAATTCCCTTGCTCACATTATTTCCGCCTGCTGCACCGAAAATGAGATAGCAGGAAGAACGGGCGGCGATGAATTTTACGTTTTTGCTTTTGACTATTCGGAAGAAAAGGCAATGCACTATAAAAAGCGGTTCAACGCAGCTCTTGATGATTTTAACAAGACCGAAAACAAGCCCTATACCCTTAATGCCAGCATTGGTATATACATGGCTGATATCTCGCAGCACACCTTACCCGAGGATTTCTTTAAGCGTGCCGACGAAGAAATGTACGCCATGAAACGTGAACATAAGGTCAGAGAGCTGCAGACAAAAATCTGATAACAACAAGAACACCGCACATTTATGAAATGGGAGCATTTCATAAATGTGCGGTGTTTGTTATTGGTTATGTAAATCTTTTCGATGTCTGAGTGGTTCTGTAAAGCTTTTTGTATTCCGAGGGAGTGCAGCCGTTTATGCTTTTGAACACTCGGTTGAAGGTGGTGAGGCTTGCAAAGCCTACCTGCATTGCCACATCGGTTATGGAGCTGCCGCTTTCAAGGAGAAGAAGCTCGGCTGCCTTTATTCGGCGTCGGTTCAGGAAGTTGATAAAGGTCGTGTTGCTGTATTTTTTGAATATCCTTGAAAAATGATATGGGCTGTAGCCTGCGATATCGGCAAGCTTTTCAAGAGTAATATCGTTTGCATAATTCTGCTCAATATATTTGAGTATCAGATTGAATTTGTCCACATATTTTCCGCCGTCGTCGTATTTTATCTCGTTTAGCTGATACTCCTTTATCCTTGCAAGGAGAGTTACCAGCTTAATGTAGATATACACCTCGGTTATGTCGGTGTAATTTGAATACAGAACGTATATCTCCTCCAGGATATGATTCAAGGATTTTAGAAATTCCTTGTCATAATCCGAATTTATGAGCACAGGCTCTGAAAGGACAGAATAAAGCTCGGACAGTGCGGGGTTTGCCGCCAAGGAATTGTTGTCGCACAGGAAGATGATCCTTCTGCCCGACTGTGCTTTCAGATTGTGAAGAGTGCCCCCGGGTATTATCAGGATATCCCTTTCGGAAAGCTTATAATTCTTGCCTGCGCATACAGCCTCAAAGCCGTTTGTGAGTGGCATGATTATTTCTATGGCGTTGTGCCAGTGGAGAGGATATTCCTCATCCTCATTATTGTCGTATAACAGAACACTTCGGTTTGGAACATAATCGACTGTTTCGTAGTCGCCGTTAAGATGTACGATCATATAAGCCCCACCGTTCCTTTTTGTTGTAATTTTTCAAGCAAAAGCTTTGAAATAGCGGCATAAATTGATATCTTGTAATAAATTTTGGTATCATCGGCACAATTTTTGTAACGTTTATATTACTATAATAACACGTCTTGTATAAAAAGGCAATACATTTGACCTGTTTTTTGTAAAGCCATACAAATCTCGCATAAAAAAATAGCACAATATGTGAAATCAAAAACGCAAAAAACGATTGGTAAATCTCGTGAGATTGTTATATAATTTAGTCATTCAATACGACATACGGACAAAGGGCGAAAACGAACATATTTCTGCCCACGTAAATGCGGCTTTTAAAGAAGGTTGGTCAATACTATGAGCGTAAGAGTTTCTAATAAGCAGTACAAGAATTTCGGAAACTGCGTATTTCTGGATAACGGTCTTATTTCTCTCGGTGTTACAGTGGATCTGGGCCCGAGGATAATATATTTCGCCCGCAGGGGCAAGGAAAATGTCCTGTTTGAGGATGTTGAACGCCGCTTTACCGAGCCTGCAGGTGAATACGGCAGTTGGGTGGCTTACGGCGGTCACAGGATATGGATAGCTCCCGAGGTAAATCCCGAGACATATTATCCCGATAATGCCCCGGTGAGCTGCAGTATAGAGGGTAATAGGCTTATCCTGACTCCTCCCGCAACACCCTTCGGCAAGGAGTTTACGGTCATTATTGAGATTGACGATACTGCTCCTGTGGTAAAGCTCACTCACAGGATAAAAAATGTTTCCGAGTCAGAGACAGAGTTTGCTCCCTGGTCGGTAACAAGTCTTTCCGACGGCGGAGTTTGCATGATACCCGTAAATACCGCCAAGAGAGGATATCTCCCCAACAGAGTTATCAGCCTGTGGGATTACTCGGATATCTATGACAGCAGATTCAGAATGAGCAATTCCATGGTGCGCATAAGGCAGGATTCCTTTATTCGCAAGGCGTTCAAGGCGGGCTTTAATCTCGAGGACGGCTTTGCGGTGTATGCGGTTAAGGAGCAGATCTTCGCAAAATGTATTCCCGAATACAAGGACGTCTGCTATCCCGATTTTTCCTGCAACTTTGAGGTTTACACCAACGATCTTTTCCTTGAATGTGAGCTTCTGGGTGAAAAGCGGAAATTTGCAACCGGCGAGGAAGCTGTGCTTTGTGAAAAGTGGTGTCTTCTTGACAACAGTAATAATGCTGAGCCGTCCGATATGATGGACAATATCGGAAATCGCATTAATGAACTTATCAATTAAAATCTAAAATCATCCTTGAAAGGAAACAGAAAAAATGAAAAAATATCTTGACAAATCTCTTTCTGCCCTTGAAAGAGCGAAAGCTCTGGTTGATGAAATGACCGTTGAGGAGCAGGCGGGTCAGCTTAGATACGATGCTCCTTCTGTCCCGAGACTGGGCATTCCTGCGTATAACTGGTGGAATGAGGGTCTCCACGGTCTTGCACGTTCGGGCGTTGCAACAATGTTCCCTCAGGCTATCGGTATGGCTGCCATGTTTGACACCGAACTTGTGAAAAAGGCGGGAGACATCACCTCCACCGAGGCGAGGGCAAAATACAACGTTTACACAAAATACGATGACAGGGACATTTACAAGGGACTTACTCTCTGGGCTCCCAACATCAACATTTTCAGAGATCCGAGATGGGGCAGAGGTCATGAGACTTATGGCGAAGATCCTTTCCTTACAGCCGAAAACGGCAAGGCATATGTAAGAGGTCTGCAGGGTGACGGAGAGGTCATGAAAACCGCTGCCTGCGCAAAGCATTTTGCCGTTCACAGCGGTCCTGAGTCCATAAGGCATGAATTTAACGCCGAGGCTACACAGAAGGACATGGAGGAAACCTATCTTCCCGCATTTGAAGCCCTTGTTAAGGAAGCAAAGGTCGAAAGCGTAATGGGCGCATACAACAGGGTAAACGGAGAAGGCGCCTGCGCAAGCAAGTTTCTTATGGGCAAGCTGAGTGAATGGGGCTTTGACGGATATTTCGTTTCCGACTGCTGGGCTATCAGGGATTTCCACGAGCATCACGGTCTTACGAAAAATGCGGTGGAGTCGGCTGCGCTTGCTCTTACAGCAGGCTGCGATGTGAACTGCGGCTGTACTTATGTTAATGTGCTTGCGGCTTTAGACGAGGGCCTTGTTACTAAGGAGGACATCAGAAAAGCCTGCGTTCATCTTATGAGGACACGCATAAGACTTGGTATGTTCGACGATAAGACCGAGTTTGATGATATTCCTTATAATATTGTCTCCTGTGTCGAGCATAAAAAGGTTTCTCTTGAATGTGCGGAAAAGTCAATGGTTCTTCTCAAAAACAACGGCATTCTTCCCCTTGATACAAACAAGGTCAATACCATTGCGGTTATCGGTCCCAACAGCAACAGCAGAATTGTTCTTGAAGGCAATTACAACGGTACTGCCGACAGATACATCACCTTCCTGGAGGGCATTCAGAACAGGTTTGAAGGCAGGGTCATCTATGCCGAGGGCTGTCATCTTTACAAGCAGAAGGTATCGGGTCTTGCAATGCCCGGTGACAGATATGCGGAGGCTATGGCTGCGGCTGAAAATGCTGATGTTGTTATTCTCTGCGTGGGTCTTGACTCCACTATCGAGGGTGAGGAGGGCGACACAGGAAACGAATTTTCCTCGGGTGACAAGAATGATATCCGTCTCCCCGAAAGCCAGCGCATTCTCGTTGACAAGATCATGAAAACAGGCAAGCCTGTGGTTGTGGTATGCGCTGCGGGAAGTGCTGTAAATACCGAATGTGCTCCCGACGCTCTTATCCACGCATGGTACCCCGGTTCTGAGGGCGGAACGGCTCTTGCTGAAATTCTTTTCGGCGATGTAAGTCCTTCGGGCAAGCTTCCGGTTACTTTCTATGAAAAGTCGGAGCTGCTTCCCGAATTTACGGATTACTCAATGAAGAACCGCACCTACCGCTTTGCGGAAAACAATGTGCTTTATCCCTTCGGCTTCGGTCTGACTTACGGAGATATCGTATGCACATCGGTGGAGTACAAGGACGGCTCTGCTGTTGTTTCCGCTGAGAACAAGGGCAAGAATGCCACCGAGGACGTTATTGAGCTTTACATCAAGGACTACTCTGAAAATGCAGTTACCAATGTAAGCCTTTGCGGTTTCAAGCGCATTAGCCTTGATGCGGGCGAGAAGGTAACTGTTACAATACCCGTTCCCGAAAGAGCATTCACCGCTGTGGACGAAAAGGGCGAAAGAAAGCGTTTTGGCAGCAGATTCACCCTTTATGCGGGCACACATCAGCCCGACGCAATAAGCGAAACTCTGTGCGGCAATAAATGTGCCGTCACTGAAATAAATCTTTAATTTTAATTTGGAGGAAAAAACAATGAGCGACTTTTTTAAGAATATCGGCAAGATCCCCTATGAAGGCAAGGACAGCACAAATCCCCTGGCGTTCAAGTACTATAATCCCGATGAGGTAGTAAACGGCAAGCCTATGAGAGAGCAGCTCAAGTTTGCTCTTTCCTGGTGGCACACCATGGGCGGCGACGGAACAGATATGTTCGGCTGCGGCACAACTGACAAGAGCTGGGGCGAAACAGACCCCGAGAAGAGAGCTATAGCAAAGGTTGACGCTGCTTTTGAGATAATGGACAAGCTTTCTATCGACTACTACTGCTTCCACGACAGAGACCTTTCTCCCGAGTTTGGCTCACTTGCAGAAACAAACGCAGAGCTTGACAAGGTAGTTGCATACCTTGAAAAGAAGCAGGCTGAAACAGGCAAGAAGCTTCTCTGGGGCACAGCAAAGTGCTTCGATCACCCCCGTTATATGCACGGCGCAGGCACATCTCCCTCCGCAGATGTATTCGCATATGCAGCAGCTCAGATCAAGAAGGCTGTTGAAGCAACCGTTAAGCTCGGCGGTAAGGGCTACGTATTCTGGGGCGGCCGTGAGGGCTATGAGACTCTTCTCAACACCAATATGGCTCTTGAGCAGGACAATATGGCTCGTCTTATGAGAATGACCGTTGACTATGCTCGTTCCATCGGCTACACAGGCGATTTCTACATAGAGCCTAAGCCCAAGGAGCCTACAAAGCACCAGTATGATTTCGATACAGCAACTGTTCTCGGCTTCCTCCGCAAGTACGGCCTTGACAAGGATTTCAAGATGAACATTGAAGCAAACCACGCTACACTTGCTCAGCACACCTTCCAGCATGAGCTGAGAGTTGCAAGAGACAACGGCGTATTCGGTTCTATCGACGCAAACCAGGGCGATCCTCTTCTTGGCTGGGATACCGACCAGTTCCCCACAAATGTATATGATGCAGCTCTCTGCATGTATGAAGTTATCAAGGCAGGCGGTTTCACCAACGGCGGTCTCAACTTCGATGCAAAGGCAAGAAGAGGCTCCTACACCCGTGAGGATATCTTCCACAGCTACATTGCAGGTATGGATACATTCGCACTTGGTTACAAGATCGCTCTCAAGCTTATTGAGGACGGCAGAATCGACAAGTTCGTTGAAGATCGTTACGCTTCCTGGAAGACAGGCATCGGCGCAGACATCATCAGCGGCAAGGCTACCATGGCTGACCTTGAAAAGTATGCTCTTGAAAAGGGCGAGGTAGTAGATTCCCTCTGCAGCGGCAGACAGGAAATGCTTGAGTCTATCCTCAACAACATTATGTTCTCTGTTTGAGCAGCGAGTCACTGCCGCCATCTCGTTGAGGAGATTGCGTAAAATTCCCCGTTTTTGTGGCTCGACAGCTTTATTATGAAGCGAACTGTCTGACACAATAAGTATCTTTGAATAAACAAATTGCCCCTGTGAAAACAGGGGCAGCGTTATATAAGGAGTAAATAGCTATGAGATATGTTATCGGAGTAGATTTGGGAACAAGCGGAACAAAGACTGTTCTTTTTGATGAAAAGGGCACTGTTATCGCTTCAATGACAATAGAATATCCCATGTATCAGCCCAAGAACGGCTATGCGGAGCAGGATCCTGCTGACTGGTACAACGCTGCCGTGAACACTATCAAGGGTGTTATCGCAAAGAGCGGCGTTTCCAAGGAGGATATCGTGGGCGTTGGTCTTTCGGGACAGATGCACGGCCTTGTAATGCTG
>NZ_JAOQKB010000020.1:0-22157 GCF_025567215.1 Huintestinicola butyrica | reverse complement strand
AAAAGCGGGCTTAGTGGGGGTGAGAGGGTAGGGAAGAGGAGTGCAGAGGAGAAACCGTAGGAGAGAGGGGGGAATGCCCGCTTTTGTTGGTTTTTGGTTTCCTCCCTCTCTCCTTAGGTGTCTCCTTTGCATGGTACGGACTTTATAAAAATAAAAAGTTGATTTGTCCGTACCTGCGCCTATCGGCGGAAACCAAAATCGTCGTTCCTGACGGAACGGCTCTTGGTTTCAAGCCGCCTGCATGAAAAAGTTTTTGATTTGTTTGAAATAAAATGTTCGTTTAATTTGGTTCTGAATTTACGGTGCAGGCGGCTTTAGAATTTGTATGTCAGTTGGCTATACTTTATTTGCTTTTACCGTTCGCAAACGGATTTCGCCCTCTGCGGAGGACGACAAGGAGGCTCCGCCCCCTTGACTCCCGCAAGCCTTTCGGGAAAAAGGCTTGACCTAAACCCTTTACCTTTGTGCTTATTTGTGCTGATTTTCTTGATATCCACACATACCAAAAAGAGCTGCCACAATGTGTGAACAGCTCTTTCTCTATTACATTCCCATTTTCTCAAAAATGCCGTTTATCTTTTCCGAAAGAAGTATCGCCATTTTTGTATGTGTATTCTCCGAGGGGTGCCAATCGGCGCCGATGCCGTCTGCTTCCTGCTGGACGGGGAGACGTACAAACTCGATATTATCATCAAGCTCGCTCTTGAAACGCTCTATCTGCGCTTCCTCCGTTTCCGCAAGAGGGTCGTCCATTACGCCGTATGCGCAGACGATATATGCGTTCGGATTATGCTCACGCAGCATCTTTATGAACGCATAATACTTCTCGCCGAACTGCTCCACTCTTTCGGGTATCTTCTTTGTCCATGACTGGTCGTTTGTGCCCATATTGAACACTATGACCTGCGGAACATACTTTGAAAAATCCCACTTTGTATGATTTTCGTGGCCCTCACGTCCCAGAGTGTTTTCCAGTCCGCTGTCGGTGTAGGGGTAAATATCGGTTATAAGCCAGTTGTCAAGGGGCTTTTCCGCCTTTTCATCTACCCAGCTGGAAAGCACGCCCATTCCGCTCCATGAAACATACTGGAACTCGGACTTGCAGAGCTGAGCGGTCTTATAGGCATAGCCCTTGATGGGGTTCTCGGTCTCGGTGGAAAAAACGTCCTTGTTCCACACGCCGTCGATTCCGTATCCGCAGGTTATTGAGTCGCCCACAAATTCTATCCTGCGCTGATACTGAGGCTTGGGGGGAGGGAGAAGCTTGCCGTCTATGCGTATCTCTGCCACGCCCATTTTGGAAAATGCCGCTTCGGACACTTTCATCAGGCGGATCGTGACGGTCTCCTCCTTATCGGAAGAATAAAGCTCATATGCTGCCCTTTTGCTGTCAAGCTTGAAGCGCTTTGCGGGCTGAGCCGAACCGTTGATGCACACCACAGCCCACGCCCTGAAAATATCCTCGGAGGGTGTAAGGTCGCTTATTATCTCTGCCTCGGCATATGTACCCGTAAATGTGAACTCCACATATGTGCAGGTGTAGTCCATGTATCTGATATCGTTTTCAAGCATAGTTCTGCCGCCTATCCGCACATTATCCTCTGTGCAGATGAAGCTGTGTAATTTCTTTTCCATCATAAACCTCCGAGATTTTTTTGAGCCGCTATGGTTGATTATAGCATAGCGGGAAGGGATTGTCAATAAGCTGAGAACCTGTCTTCATAAGAAATGTGTGCGGATTTTCGAGCATAATTTTGTTGCAGAGTAGGCAAAAATCCGCAGGCGGGCTTTCGCCCGGCAAGGATTTTTAACGCAGTCTGCGGCAAAATTTGCCGAAAAGACGTGCGCATATGCTTGTGAAGACGGGTTCTGAGATGTCATCATCAATTTCGGATTGACTTTTGATACAAAAATATGGTATAGTGGGTATAACAAGCTCAATTATAATTAAAAGCGATATCAAATAATAGGAGTAACCAAAATGAAGGAAAATCGAAAGCTGCTTAAAGAAGTTCTTGAAGATATCCGTCATGACATGACGGACGAGGAAGTCCTTAATATGCTGGCTGACAGCAAAATTTCGGTAAGTCCTCAGAATGAAAAGGAAAAATCCACACTCGGACAGCGAGCCGCCGATACCATTGCGCAATTTGCGGGAAGCTGGGCATTCATCTTTTCGTTTACAGGCGTGCTTATTTTGTGGATGATAGTTAATGCGGTTCTTGCCGCAAAGGCATTTGACCCATACCCATTCATACTGCTGAACCTGGTTCTGTCCTGCGTTGCCGCCATTCAGGCTCCGCTTATTATGATGAGCCAGAACCGCCAGGAGGAAAAAGACCGCCGCAGGGCTGAGAATGACTACAAGGTCAATCTCAAGACGGAGATCATGATAGAGGACCTTTACGACAAAGTCAACGCCATTCTTGCAAAGCAGTCTGCGATGGAAAAGCAGCTGCGTGAGCTTGGTGAAAAAAATTCGGGTTCGTCCGAAAATAATGATAAATGATTATCCCCCCTGCAGAGCGGTCAATGCTATGCAGGGGGTAAGTGCTTGACCAAAAATTAAATTGCTCATCTCATTTCGCAGCACTTCATTTTTTCGCCGCAAGAATATTTATTTCATCGGCAGCAGAGGAAGCGGAACTTCTGCCCTGCTTGGCTCTGTTCTCTTTGCGGAGAATTGCCCCTGCCGCCGTTATTGCTTTTTCATCAAGCAAACGTTCGCCCTTGGCGTTGGTTTTGAATTTCTTTGCAAGCTCCGGGTGTCGGCTCAACGTTTCATAAAATTTTGTTGGCTTCAACCCGTTCGCTTTGCAGTAGTCGGATATTGAAATGTATTGGCTGTTTTTTCGAATTGCGGTGTTTTCCTTTCTTGAAATTTATATTTGATTTCTGTAATCGAATGTGGTATAATGTTTTTAGCATTAGTTCGAGCATAACTGCTCGTCAAAGGATTTATTTATCAGAAGGAAAAACAATATGAAAGACGAATTTACAGATGCATTATTAAATAATGCAGATAAAATAATTCTGGAAGAATATGATTGGTATGCTCCTTTGATTGGAGATTGGGATTTTGATTATTATGATAATTTGGAAAGTCCACAGCCCCGTCATGTTATTGGTGAATGGATCTTCAGAAAAATTTTAGAGGGTTCAATCGTCCAGGATCTTTTTATCTGCCCTTCCAGAACAGAAAGAATTACAAACCCTCAGGAAGACGGAGAATATGGTGTAGCACTGCGTAAATTTAACTTTGACGAAAAATGCTACAACATGGTTTACAGCACCAAGGATTATATGATTCATGTAAACTGGAAAAAAGAATGTGATAAGCTTGTCGGAACAGTGCAGGAAGTACCTGACAATCAATTTATTTTTTCAGATATAACACCCGATTCCTTTAAGTGGACGAACATTCAAATCCAAAATAATGGAACTTCTAAAGAATTAAGCAGAATTTTTGCAAAGCGAAAGAAATAATCAATACAAAATAAGAACTTGTCTTCACAAGATAAATGTGGTATAATAAAAGAAGAATGAGATATACAAGTGATATGACGGAAAGTCAATGGGAAATAATAAAACCAATATTACAGGAAGCAAAATAATGTTGCAATAATACACAAAACGGACTGTTACAGCGTTTGCCGCAGCAGTCCGTTTTTTGATTCATGCTTTTTTGAATTATGAGCGGGGATCTGTTGCACCTTCGATCATTCCGTCAAATGCAGGCTTTTTGGAAAGATCTGCATTGAACAGAAGGGGGAATTCTCCCGCTCTCCATGAAAGCGCATCGGTAAGACCCCACAGAGTTACGCTTGTAATGGGAACGCCCTCTTTTTTAAGCTCAACAAGTCTCTGCATAAAATCTCTGTAATAATCTCCCTGAGTCTTTTCCCAGTCGCCGTTTTTCTGTGTTCCCACATCAAGCTCGGTTATGTGTATCTCAACACCCAGCTCCTCATGGTATTTTTTCAGAGCGATCATGTAAAGTGCAGGACTGGTACCTGTATTGATATGAGTCTGCATACCCATTCCGTCAATGTTTCCTGCTTCTGCAATAGGTTTTAAGAATGCAAGGATATCCTTCTGTTTGCCTGCCATGTAGCTGTTGTAGTCGTTGTAGAAAAGCTTTGTTCCCTCGGGAGCATACTTGCGGGCAAATTCAAATGCCTTTGCGATATAATCATCGCCGATAGTTTCGTACCAAAGACTCTCTCTCATGCCGCCGTCGTCTGCTGCGGCTTCGTTAACCACGTCCCATGCGCTGATAAGTCCGGGGTAATTTTCGTTTGTCCACTCCATAACGCTCTTTATGTAGTTTTCCATGCGCTTTAGCATAAGCTCACGGTCTGCAAGCTCTCCGCCCACCTTATAGTCCTTGTAGAATATCCAGTTGGGTGTCTGAGAATGCCATACAAGTGTGTGACCTCTGACGGTCATTCCGTTATCCCTTGCAAAATCCAGCTCCGACTTGAAACGGTCGAAACGCAGTGCGGGGCATTCCATATATTTTTCGGGGTCGGAAACGTTTTTCTGATGATCGAATATCGCTTCGGGCTTCATGTTGTTTTCCATTGTTACGCTGTTGAACTGTGCCTTGACAAGCTCGCTGTATTCGGGCTTTTCAAGAATTGCGGGGGAAATTGCCACACCGATACGGAAGTAATCCGAATAGGCATCCTTTAAGGAAGGATATCCCGATGTGTCGGCAAAGGGAAGCTCGGCAGGAGTTGCAAGATATGTATATTCACCCTTGACCGTTACGGAAAAATCATCGGCATAAATATCGTCAAGATTATCGCTTTCGATATAAACGAGAATGCTTTCCGCACTGTCAGGAATGATAAAGCTGCCGTTCCCCGAGGAATATGTGCTGTCATTGGTATTTACAGTGAAAACTCCGTTATAGCAGGTGTTTCCCATGACTGTGTACTGTACCGATACCCTTACCGAGGGATTGGAGCTTTTAAATGAGCCTGACACCTCAATTTCATTGCCCCTGAAAAGCTCTGCGGGATACTCGGCACCGTTCCACGCTTCCTGTCTGCCGCTGATGAGCATTGCCTTTCCGTCGGAGGCTGTTGTATCATCTACCAAAGCTACAGAGGCACTTCCACGTCCTCTTGCGGCAGTCATATCTTTTGTAAAATCCTCTTTGATCTTGGGAGCGTTGTTTCCGCTTTCAGCTTCTGTCACTGCCAATGTGGTTTCGGCAGCGGTTGAGGCAACGGTTTCGGCACCTTCACTTTTCACTTCATTACCGCAGGCTGAAAGCATCAGCATACAGAGCAGTGCCGCTGTTGTTTTTTTTAAGTTCATAGCATCATCTCCGTAATTTTTTGATACGATCATCATATCCTTTAAAAAAAATTATAGCACAAAAAAACAACTGCCGCAATTCGATTATTGCTTTTTTAACTATCAAAAATTGTGATGTATCACTTATTGTTATTCTCAAATCGCAAAAAATGAACATTAACGCTAAGCATATCGCACATTTTTTCTTGAAAACTCAAGATAAATATGGTAATATATTTGCAATAATTCATTTTCGGAGATGATACTTATGATAAGAATTGCGGAAACAGAGAATGGAACGGTCAGGGGACTTCCCGCCGCCGACCCCAGAGTTTCGGCGTTTAAGGGTATCCCCTTTGCTGCGCCGCCCATAGGAGAAAACCGCTGGCGTGCTCCTCAGCCATGCAAAAATTGGAAGGGTATCCTTGACGCTTTTACCTTTGCTCCGATTTCTATGCAGGACGTCCCCGGACTTGGTACGGATATTTACTGCCGTGAATGGCACGTTGACCCCGACATTCCCATGAGCGAGGACTGTCTTTACCTTAATGTATGGACGAATGCAAAGAGCACCGATGAAAGACTGCCTGTTCTTGTGTGGTTCTTCGGCGGCGGTTATCAGTGGGGTTATACCTCGGAAATGGAGTTTGACGGTGAACGTCTCGCAAGACAGGGTGTTGTTGTAGTCACCGTTAACTATCGTCTCGGTGCGTTAGGTTTTCTTGCTCACCCCGATATTACTGCAGCTCAGCCCGATGCTCCCTGCAATTTCGGCAGCCTTGACCAGCAGGCAGGCGTTCGCTGGGTTAAAAGAAACATCTCTTCATTCGGCGGCGATCCTGACAATATCACTATTGCGGGTCAGTCTGCAGGAGGCGGAAGTGTTCTTGCTCAGATGGCTTGCAGAGATAATGAGGGAGCTTTCAACAAAGCCGTTGTACTTAGCGGAATGTTCCGCAGTCCTTATGAGACAAATCCTTTTTTTGTTCCGCTCCCTCTTGAAAAGGCAGAGAAGCTTGGGGAGGAGTTTTTCAGCTTTATGGGTGTTTCCTCACTTGAAGAGGCAAGAAAGCTTGATGCTTCTTTTGTAAGAAGTAAATATTCCGAGTTCAGAGGCGTGAGAAATGTTATGTTCTGCATTGTACAGGACGACAAATTCTGCAAGGGCGATGCTATGAAAGCCTTTTATTCGGGCGATCGTGTGAGAGTTCCCGTTATGGCAGGAAATACGGGAGATGAATTTATTGAGGGGATCAAGGCTGATGATACTGATGAGCTGAGAAATAAAGCGATAAAATATTTCGGTGATAATGCAGAGAAATTCCTCGGATTTGACGAAGCGGTGAAAAAATCATGGTGCGGTTATGCAGCTGTCAGTCACCCCGAGATCGGTGTGAAATCCGCCTTTATCTGCGAAAACAGACTGAACGAACCCCGAGACTGCTATTATTACCGTTTTATACCCGATATTCCCGGGGACGATAACCCGGGTACATTCCATTCGGTTGATCTGTGGTTTTTCTTTGACACTATTGCAAAATGCACCAGACCATATACAGGCAGACATTACGACCTTGCAAGGCAGATGAGCAGCTATTGGATAAACTTTATCAAAACGGGCGACCCCAACGGCAAGGACAGGAACGGTGAGGCACTTCCAAAATGGGATAAATACACCGAGGATAACAGGGCTGAAATGCTGTTTACATCTGAGGGTGCAAAGTCCGCTGCTGCCGAAAGCGAGTTTGTTTCATTCCTGACAAACGCAACTGTTATGAGAGAAATGGGAGGAAAAATAAAATGAGTAAAACACCTGCATTCAACCCCTATCTACCGAGCTGGGAATACATTCCCGACGGCGAGCCTTATGTTTTCGGGGACAGAGTTTATGTTTACGGCTCTCACGATTTTTTTAACGGATATGTTTTTTGCATGGGTGACTATATGTGCTGGTCTGCGCCTGTTGATGATTTGGGTGACTGGCGTTGTGAGGGCGTTATTTACGGCAGATGCGATGACCCTATGAACAAGGACGGAAAGATGTGCCTTTATGCCCCCGATGTTACCGTGGGACCTGACGGACGATACTATCTCTACTATGTTCTTGACAAGGTGCAGGTCATGTCTGTTGCTGTATGCGACACTCCTGCGGGAAAATATGAGTTTTACGGATATGTTCATTATCCCGACGGAACAAGGCTTGGGGAACGTGAGGGAGACGAGCCGCAGTTTGACCCCGGGGTTATCACAGAAGGAGAAAACACTTATCTTTACAGCGGATTCTGCGGTAAGGGAGATAAGGGCAGAACAGGTTCAAGAGCTGTGGTACTTGACAAGGATATGCTCACTGTTAAGTCCGAGCCTGTAACAGTTATACCCGGTTGTGAATACAGCAGCGGTACAGGTTTTGAAGGACACGCCTTTTTTGAGGCTTCATCTATCCGAAAGGTGGGGGAAAAATATTGTCTGATCTACTCCTCCGAGGTCATGCACGAGCTTTGCTATGCCTTAAGCGACAGTCCGCTTGAAGGCTTTGAGTACGGCGGAGTGCTTATCAGCAACACCGATCTGCACATTGACAGCTACAAGCCCGCCAAGCTGCCTATGGCAATGGGGGCAAACAATCACGGCAGCATTGTCATGATAAATGATAATTGGTACATTTTCTATCACCGTCACACTAACGGCACATGGTACAGCAGACAGGGCTGTGCGGAAAGGCTGGAGCTTAATGACGACGGCTCATTTACTCAGGCGGAAATGACCTCCTGCGGACTTAACGGCGGTCCTCTTGAAGGTAAGGGCGAATATCCCGCATACCTTGCCTGCAATCTTTTCACTCCGAAGCACTCCTTATATCTGGGTGAGGAGGGTGCTCCGAAGATCATGCAGGACGGCAGAGACGGTGACGAGGAAACAGGTTATATCGGCAATATCACCGACGGCACTACTGCGGGATTCAAATATTTCGATTGTCATAATGTCAGCAGGGTATCCGTTACCACAAGAGGATATGCTCAGGGCATATACGAAGTGAGAACCAAATGGGACGGCGATAGCCTCGGTGAGATAAAAGTGGAATTCAGCAATGTCTGGGAAACATACAGCTCGGACATTAGTCTCCCCGACGGTGTTAATTCGGTTTACCTCACCTTCAAGGGCAGCGGCAATTCAATGCTCAGATCGTTTACACTTGAATGATGTAAAAAACTCCCCCTCCGCCAACAAAGACGGAGGGGGAGTTTTTTTTACTCACTTATACTAAACACCAATTAAAAACTATACAAAAAATTGAGCATAATCTTGCGTATATGGATTATGCGATGATTTTTTGTCTATAGTTTTATTTAGTATTACAGGTCATCTTTAAGTGATCTATTCGGTACTACCGCAAAAAAATATATACATTGCACAATTTTTAATTGGCACTATCAGGTTCTTTGAGCTATAATATAATTACAGTAAATCTTATTAAAAAGCTATCTTCATTTTTTTCTCCTATAAAAATTATCCTCCCGGGCATGGCTTGGGGGGGATAGTTTTTTATGAAAATAGCAGTCAGAAATCGGCAAAATATATGGGAAAGGGCGAAAATTTATGAATCCATATCTTCCAAAATGGGAATACATTCCCGACGGCGAACCGAGAGTTTTCGGTGACAGAATCTATATTTACGGCTCTCATGACTCTGCAGGTGCAGACGAGTTCTGCGATTATGTTTTAAAATGCTGGAGCGCACCTGTTTCCGACCCTACAAAGTGGGTATGTCACGGAGATATCTTCCACACCCGTTCCGACAGAGATCACCCTTCCGACATTGACTGGGGAACGGAGCAGTCCAGACTTTTTGCCCCCGATGTTGTTTGCGGAAAGGACGGAAAATACTATCTTTACGCTTATATCGCAAATTCAAAGGGCTGCGTTGCCGTAAGTGACAGACCCGAAGGTCCTTTTACTCTTGTGTCAAAGTATAAATATACCATACCCGATGAAATTTGCTGCGGCGGTATTTTTATTGACCCGGGTGTGCTTGTGGACGATGACGGACGCACATATATTTACTGCGGATATCTTAAATCATTCCTTGCTGAGCTTAACAGCAACAATATGTACGAGGTTTTGGACAACACCTGCATAGAAGATTTTATCCCTAAGGAAACCACGGAAAAGGGCAATTTCAGCGAAGAGGATTCCCTTTTCTTTGAGGCTTGCTCACCCAGAAAAATTAACGGCACATATTATATGATATACTCCCCCAAGCATTGCAGCAGGCTTGCGTATGCGACCTCCGACAGTCCCACAGGACCTTTTACATACAAGGGATATATTATCGACAGCGGAGTGGATTACCCCGGCGGAAACGATCACGGTTCTGTTGCCTGCATAAACGGTCAGTGGTATGTTTTCTATCACAGAATGACAAACGGTACTATCATGTCAAGACGTGGCTGCGTTGAAAAGATCGAAATCCTTCCCGACGGTACTATCCCACCTGTTGAACCCACATCTCTGGGATTTGCAGACAGCCTTAACCCCTATGAGATCACTCCTGCGGATATTGCCTGCGTTCTTAAAGGAAGGTCCTTTATTACCGAAAAGAATCTGTTTGAACGGGTAATAATGAACATTCACGACGGTGATGTTATCGGCTACAAGTATTTTGATTTTGGTGAGGACTTTTCAAGCAAAACAATGGAATTTGCCGCTAAGATCAACGGAACAGGCTGTAACTGTCATATGCACATATTCGCCGACGATGAGGAGATCGGAGTCTGTGATATCGGTCAGGGCAGCGGTATCGTTAAAACGATCGTCAAAGCTGTTACGGGCAGACACGCTGTTTATTTTAAGATATCAACGGATTATCACGGCTGGACTGCTGATTATTTCAAGAACAGAAGCCTTTTCGAGATGATCGAATTTGTGTTTATGAAATGAACGTATCTGATTTTTAAAATAAAAATATACTTCCAAATTTTATGGAGCGTGAGAAAAAAATCACGCTCCATTTTTTGCTCATTTCATTACAAATTCCGAAAATTCGGCATATCCTCCCGCTGATTCGGTTGAATACATAAACAGTCCCGCTCTGCAGCCTGTAAAATGGTCAAGCTTAAAATATAATTTGTGCTTGCCGCCAAGCTGTTTTCTTTCACCGTTTTCAATATAGAAAAGCTCTGCCTCGTCCTTCATATTCTCAAAATCGGCGGATATTCCCACGGTGAGAAAATCGGCATCAAGGGGAATGCTTTCTGTTATTACAGTACCGTCCTCTCTCATAGAGTCCATTTCAATGAACTTTGCACCGTCCCGCACAGACGCTCCTATCCACGCATAGCAGCCCTGTAAAGCGCATATTCCCGCAGCGTCGCCGTTTTTCAGTCCCTTTGTGTTGATAGTTACGATCGCAGTGCAGCGAGGGTAAGTCATACGTTGAGTCAATGTGTTTTTCGCATGGAGAATATCACTGCACAGCCTTCCCGAGGTAATTCTGTAGCAGCCCTTCTGTGGGTTAAGAGAATAGTATTCCTTATCCGGCTGATGATTAAACTGCCAGCATGGAGAAAGCTTTTCCCCTTTAAAATCGTCGGAGGAGGTCAGCGGGGCATAGCAATATCCCGCTTTGGCGGTTGGTATCTCAAAGCTTTCGGGTATTTTACCATTTTCTCCGAAGATCGGTCGGTCATTATCCCATGAAACAGGTATGAGAACGGGTATCCTGCCCACTGCCCCTCTGTCCTGAAAGAGAATGGCATACCATTTACCGTCGGGGGTATCGACAATACCACCCTGGGCAACTCCCTGACCGCAGTAACCCATAGTATCCTCAAGGCAGTCTCCCCCTGTAAATTCCCCTTCAAGGCTGTCTGATGAAAAGCAAGCCTCACAGCGCAGCCATCTGTCGGGGCGGGAATGAATAAAGAAAACGTAATATCTTCCGTTTATCTTGTAAATGTGAGAGCCTTCGTATCCGAGCACTTTATTGTCCTTGTCAAATACTATTCTTCTGTGCAAGCCATTCTTTTTCGGAGCGGATAGGTCATCACTCAGCTCTGTGAGCCATATCTCCCTGTTTCCGTAAACAATATAGACCCGTCCGTCATCATCAAAGAGAAGTGAGCAGTCATGATAAAACCCCTCAATGGTGCTTTTTTCCCATTTGCCGTAAATATCCTCTGTGGTGTAAAGATATGTTTTGTGAGTGTCATTGCAGGAGAAGCAGACATAATATTTTCCGTTATTGTATCTTATACAAGCTGCCCACATTCCCTGACCGTAAATATTTCCCTCCTCCAGTCTCTGAGCGGGAGTATTATCAAGGGTATCGCAGACATATACGGCGTGTTCCCAGTTTACAAGATCATAGGAACGGAGAATTTCACAGCAAGGGAAGAAATGCATTGTAGTAGAGACCATATAGTATGTATCGCCCACCCTTATAACATCGGGGTCGGGATAATCGAGAGATATGATCGGATTTATTTTTTCATTTTTCAAAACGATTCACCTTCCGTATATCGTTTAAAACCTGTCTTCACAAGAAATGTGTGCGGATTTTCGAGCATAATTTTGTCTAAGACAAGGCAAAAATCCGCAGGCGGGCTTGCCGCCCGGCAAGGATTTTTAATACTAAGAACCAATTAAAAACTATACAAAAAATCGAGCATAATCTTGCGTATATGGATTATGCGACGATTTTTTGTCTATAGTTTTATTGGTGATTAGTATAACGCAGTCTAAGGCAAAATTTGCCGAAAAGACGTGCGCATACGCTTGTGAAGACAGGTTCTTATATAATAACTTGCCGCAAAGACTTTTATCTGCAAGGCTTTGCGGCAATTCACATTATTATTTTATTTTTGATTCAGAGCTTATTCGTTCTGAGCCTTTTCGAGTCCATCAACAACCTCTGCAACGAGAACATCAAGGGCACCGGAAAGCTCTTCTCTTGTGGTAGCCCACTCAACACCGTGGAGAGCTGCGTTAAGACCAACGCTCTTGTTTGCATTGGATGTGGTGAGGCTTTCGATCTCAGTTGACATACCGCCTGCAAGGTCAACAACAGGGTACTGACGAGCAAGGTCGTTTATCTCATAAAGATGATCGATAACATCCTGAGGCCACTTGAATTCTTCACGGCACTGCTTATCGTTAACTTCTCTTGCGCCCTCATCAACAGCAGCAGCAAGTCCGCACTCAACATAAAGAGCAACACCGAGAGGATTCTGAGCACCCTTTGTCATACAGAAGCCGTCAAGTACAGCTGCCTGCCAGGGATGTTCTGCATCAGCAGAATTGGGAACGGGAGCCATACCGAGATTCTCGGCAGGGATATTTGTGGGCCAGAATTCGGGAGGATTTCTGACAGCCCATGAACCTGTGATATAGAACAGTTCTCTGCCTTCACCCATGAACTGGGGCTGCTCATTCCAATCGTAAAGACTCTTGTCCATAACAAGACCCTTGTTATAAAGATTAAGCATATTGTTCATTGCACGTTCGATCTTTTCACTGTTCATATTAACGATAATATTTCCGTCCTCAGCTTCAATGAAAGCCTCTCCGCCGGAACGGTAGAGAGCAAGCTCAGACCACCAGCCGTCAAGACCTACATTCTTATCGGGATCACTTTCAATAAATGTCTGGAGCATATCAGAGAATGTATCCCAGTTCCACTTGCCTTCCTCGTAAAGCTCCCAGGGATCGTCAAAGCCGTATTCATCAATGGTCTGCTTGTTGTAAAGAACAACAGCATCTGCGGAAACGCTGGAGATAAGAGCATAGTGCCTTCCGTTGAAGTTGTACTTATCCATAGCTACCGCAACATCAGACCAAAGCTCGCTGTCAAGATCAATGTAATCATCAACAGGCTGGAACATTCCGCTGATTACGCCCTTAGGAAGAGATTCTTCGTCACGGGGGAAGAAGTCAACGCCTGAGCCGCCCAGAACGAGGGTGCTGAGATCGGAGTAACGAGTTTCCCATGTGGTGGGGATCCACTCGACCTTTCCGCCGTACTTTTCCTGGAACATACCGAGCTGTACGGGAACAGATACGCCTTCAGCGGGGTTGATATCCCAGTGGCTGAGGAACTTGATAGTCTTGTTTTCAAGCTCTTCGTCACGGAGAAGTGCGGTTGCACCGCTGACTGCCTCTGCGTCCTCACTTGCCATGGTAACAGTAGTGGTTGCGGCTGTGGTGGTAGCATCTGTAGCCTGTGTAGCTGAAGCGTCATTGCTGCCCGGTGCAGTAGTAGCTGTATCTCCGCCGCCGCAGGCTGTAAGACCCAGAGCGAACGTAAGTGCGGATATTCCTGCTACTGTCCTTTTAAAGTTTTTCATAAAAATACCTCCATATTATAAATTTGTTAAATTTGCTAAATTAGGTTATTCCTGATTTTTAACGACTTCGATCATTCCGTCAAATGCAGGCTTTCTGCAAATGTTTCCTGCGGATCAGCCTGAGAAGCTGCGCAGCCTGAAAGAATAAGTGCAGAGAGGAAATCCATTTACCTCGGGAGCTTCAAAATGTATTATTGCATTGATTTCACTTCAATTGATTTAGCACTTTTATTCACTTGTCATAAAAAATATAATTTATTCTTATAATATTATAGCACATTTTTCACGAATTGACTAATCAATTATTGTTTTATAGCTCGTCAAAAATTGCTCTTTTATCGTAATTGAAAAAGAATAATACTGAGCACCAATTAAAAACTATACAAAAAGCCGAGCATAATCTTGCGTATATGGATTATGCGATGATTTTTTGTCTATAGTTTTATTGGTGATTAGTATAAGGTATGTAGATGTTCACCCATTGAGCGTGAATCTGATGATCCACGCTCAATGGGTGAGCTTTTCATGTGCTGCACTGATGAGCTTACTGATATTAGTTTAGTACAGGCTTTTAATCTTCTAATGGAGTTATTCATAAGTACAGCTAATGAAGTTTTAACTATTTCCGAACAGGAGATAAACGATTTTGTTGAAAAATTCCTTGCTTCTATTCCGGAAATTTTTAAAATGACTTTAAGGCCCCATAATCCGGGTACTTAAAGTCATTTTTGGTGCATTTACAAGAGAAGCATAATTGTATTACGCTTTATTTAGATTTAGCCCCTTCCCAGTCCTTGAGGAAGCGTTCAATACCGTTGTCGGTCATTGGGTGCTTTATCATCTGTCGGATAACATTAGCCGGAACTGTTGCAATATCACAGCCAAGTCCTGCACAAGCGGTAACGTGGATGGGATTTCTTATTGATGCAGCAATAATTTTGGTATCGATACACTGAGCGCTGAACATCTGAACGATCTCCTCAATGAGCTTCAGACCCTCCATACCAATATCATCAAGTCTGCCAAGGAAGGGAGATACATAGGTAGCACCTGCGTTCGCGGCAAGTATAGCCTGTGCAGCGGAAAAAATCAGGGTGACGTTAGTCTTTATTCCCTTTGCGGTAAGCATTTTGCAGGCTTTAAGGCCCTCCTCGCACATTGGAAGCTTGATAACGATGTTCTTATGTATTGCGGCAAGCGGAAGTGCCTCCTCAACCATTTTATCAGCCTCAAGAGAGATAACCTCGGCAGAAATAGGACCGTCAACTATAGTGGTTATCTCCTTTACTACCTCCTCAAAAACACGGCCTTCCTTTGCAATAAGTGAGGGATTTGTGGTAACGCCGCAGATAACACCAAGGTCATTTGCCCAGCGGATATCATCAACATTTGCAGTGTCAATAAAAAGCTTCATAATATCATATCCTTTCATATATTACCTATTTGTTTCGTGAAGGAACTTTTATTAATAATATTATAAGCTTTTCATATTATTTTTTCCTGCCGATTATTGTGCTTTTTTTTCTATATTTTGTGCAAATATCAACTGTAAATTTTTCTGCTGTGAATATCATCTATTCCCGATTTTCGATAGAAATATGTGTTTATTACATCTCGCCACTGCCTGCTGTTTTGAAGCTGTTTTTCAAATCGGCTCTCCGCTTCTCGGTAAATATCCTCGGGCAGCTTCTCTTTAAGGGACTTCCATTTCAGAAGAAGCTCCTCAGCCTTTTGTGCGCCGTCAAAATGGCTGTCATAGATATGCTGTATCAGAGTCTTTCCGCTTTTAAGCATATAGGTATAAGGAAGATGATGGAAAAACAAGAGCAATTCCACGGGACAGGTGTCAGGGTTTTCATACATCTCTTCATTATGTGGAGCATATTGTGCTGTATATCCCGTTCCCGTGGCTTTTGTCCTGTCTGTGCCCATACCGTTTCTGTCGGAGTAATGATAGGTTCCCCAAGGGGAATACTCGTACCCGTCAACGTCCACCCCGTAATGATAATGAGGAGTAACCATCCAGCCCACCCCCAATGGCGAGGTGTAGCTTTCGTAAATGTCCCTTGATGACAAAAGCATTCGGCATATGATATCAGCCGTTTCGTTATCGGTGGTGACCGCCGCCCTTACCCATTCTTCCGCTATTTGCTCAGCCGAAAGTTCGGGGTCAAAGATCAGTCTGCCGTAGCCGTATAGATTAGCCCCTGCAAGAGGATTCCCTGTCCAGCAAAGATCGCTGCCCACATTTGAAACTCCTGCCGCTCCCAGAACATTTTTGCTAACAAGCGAACCTTCACCGCCATGATATGTATCAAAATCGAGACATTCCTTCCACATAGGAACAAGGTAACAAAGGTCTATCTGCTGTCCTGTGTATTCCTGAGCTATCTGAAATTCGCACAGACAGTTTGTATGGGGCATTGCCCCGAAAAGTGGCGAGACCGCTTCACGGATCTGAAAATCCATTGGTCCGTTTTTGATCTGGATATAAGCATTGTCAGAGAATTTTCCGTCCAGTGGCTTAAAACAGTCATAAGCCGCCTTTGCCCTGTCTGAAGATCTGTCTCTCCAGTCAACATGGCAGTTATACACAAAGCACCGCCATATCACCTTTCCGCCATAGGGCTTTAAGGCAGCCGCAAGCATATTTGCACCCTCAGCGTGATCTCTGCCGTAGGAATGGGGTCCGGGACGGTTTTCCGAATCGGCTTTCACAAGAAATCCTCCGAAATCGGGAATGTGGCTGTAAATATTTTCCGCACTGCATTTCCACCAGCTTATTACCCTTTCATCTAACGGGTCGGCTGTGGACAGTCCGCCAATTTCCATCGGAGCGGCAAAATTCACGCTGAGATACAGCTTTATGCCGTAATCGGCGAAAGCGTCTGCGATCTTTGCAATATCCGGAAGGAATTTCTCTGTGATAAAATATGTCTCGTTCTTATGCACATTAACATTATTAATGCATATGGAATTTATCCCCACAGAGGAAAGAAGTCTTGCATAATCGGTCAGCCTTTTCATATCCGAAACAGGTCTGCCGTTTTCATAAAAAAAGGAAGTTCCCGAATAACCTCTTTCCACCGTACCGTCGGCATTGTCCCACTGATCTATCATTCTAAGGGGGAAAAAGGGCTTTTCGGTAAGGTTAAGGCTTTCGGGCAAATATCCCGCAGAGGCGAGTATAAGAAACCTGAAAACGCCGTAAAGAACGCCGTTTTCGTTGCCTCCCTCAACGGTGATATTGTCATCTGAAACGGTTATTTTGTAGCCGCCTTCACCGAGGCTTTCATTTTCCCGAAGGATAAAGCACCCTCCCGAAAAAGGCTCGGATATCCTTTCGGAAGTTTTTCCCGTAAGCCGTTTGTATGCCCTTTCAAGCTCCTTTGCGGCAGAGCTTATTTCCCTGCCGCATGAGAGTACGCATATCCTTGAAAGAAATTTTTCCGCCCATTGCATCGAACTGTCCTTGCCGTAAGCAAGCCAGCAGTCATAAAGCATATCCATAGCATTTACCTCTCAGATAACTGTAAGCCTTCCTCGATGTCATTGCCGTTGTTCATAAGGGTATATTTCCTTCCGTCAACTGTAACGGAATACTCTCCCTTGAAGCCGCAAAGCTCAAAACAGCCGTTATCATCGGTCACAGCCGAATACTCGGTAGACCATTCTTTTTTGATAAGACCCGTGAGCATTTCATAAGAGGGCTTGGGAGAACCGTCTCTTCTCAGAATACCGCTTGGAGCATTGAGCCAGCCGCCGTCGGTCAGGTCCCAGCCTGTGACCGCCTCCACAAGGGGGTGAGCAAATAAAATACGGTACATTTCCTCAAGCTGATTTTTCTGCTGCTCCTCGTATTCGGGCAGCGAATCCCAGCTTTCGGGCTGAAAATCGTTCAGGTCAACTATCTCGGGAGGCATAGGCTTTCCCGAAATAAGTGTGTTTTCCGTAAAATGGATAGGCAGACCGAAACGCTCAAAACGGCAAAGCACATTTTCAAGCTTTTCTGCGCCCCAATACCCTTGGTGCTGATGAGACTGAATGCCGATAGCGTCAATGGGAACTCCTGCTTCGAGACATTCCTCAATTACATGAGCATATGCCTCGGAGGTGTTAAAATCGTTTATAAGAAGGACAGCGTGGGGGTCGGCAGCCTTTGCCGCAGCAAATACGGATTTGATAAGGGGTATTCTTCCGTAATGTCTGCAAAGTCTTGTAACAGCATTGTCATACCTGTCAAAATCGGGCATAATAACAGTTTCGTTGATAACGTCCCAAAGTCCTACCTTACCCTTGAAAGCACTCACCTCACGAGTAATTCGGTCAAGCTGCTTCTGCATAATTTCCTCATCGCTGTACTTTAATAGCCAGTCAGCGCAGACAGTATGCCAGCAAAGAGGGTGTCCCTTTACCTTTGCTCCGTCCTTAACAATACGGTCAACGCATTTCATCATTCTGTCCTGTCTTACATCACCCTCGGAAGGCTCGTACTGTCCCCAGTAAAAAGGAAGTGTGCCGTAATTGAAAAGTTTCTCCCACCGCTTTGCACGGGGAGCAAAAAGCTCCTTCTTCTCGTCTGTATCGGCATCTGTGTAAGCCAAAACATCAAATGCACCACAACCGAATAAAAACTTGTGGTTTTCAAGCTTAACAATTACCTGCCTGCCCGAAGCAGGCTTTCCGTCAACATCAGTAATTATGATATTTTTTCTTGCCTTGCGGTGTTCATAGTTATTCATTTTTAATACCTCCTTACAGAAGAATTATCTTATTTAAAAATTCCGATATATCATTAATTTCCTTTTTTCGTGCCTTTTCGGAAAAGCCGTGACCTTCACCCTCATACAGGATAAGCTCAGCGTTTTTTAAGGCTTTGACTGCCTTCTTTGCGTAGCCAACATTTACCACGCTGTCCGAAGTGCCGTGCATAATAAGAACGGGGGCGGTGTATTCTCCGAGCTTTTCAAAAACATCATATCGGGGAACACCGTCATAATATTTTTTTGAAATGGTAAATCCCATAAATTCAAAGGGTTTGGTCATTTTTGAAGGATTCCTTCCCAGCCACTGATCGGGAATACAGAACGCAGGATACAAAAGAACCAGACCCGAAATATCCTTCCTCTTTGCCCCTGTGAGAGCCGAAACAAAGCCGCCCTGACTTTCACCGTACAAAAAGAGCTTTTCGGGGAATACGTTGTTCTTTATATAATCGATCACAACTTCCAGATCGGATATTTCCGTGGAGACGCTCATATCAATTCCGCTGCCAATGCTTTTTGAACCAAATCCCCCGCCGCAGAAATCAAAGGCATATGCCCTGAAACCTCTTTCGGCAAGAGCTGCGGCAATATCGGAGGTGCTTTCAAGATTCTGATTGTAGCCGTGGCTCAGAATAACGGCACATTTATTATCCTGATGCAGGGGATAATATTCACGGACAAAGATACCGCTTCCGATAAAGTACTCTTTCCATAATGTTTTCTGAATTACGGGCAGCCTGAACGGAGTTACGGGAAGCCCCGTACTGCTGAAAAGATCGGGCTTGACAGGGTCGTTTTCCCAGGCATATCTGAGTAAAACAGGAGCATTCTCACTCTTATAACGAAGCTCTAAGCCATTATCCGTAAGCCTTGCTGAGGGACGGAGAATTTCTCCCTCTAAAGTAATAAGCTCAAAATGCTTCGGCGGGTCGTTTACCATTCTGACAGCCTTGGTATCTGTAAATGACAGCAGTATCCTGCCGTCCTCAATAAGCTCTGCACTGAGGGGGAAAATGTCCTCGGGAACAAGGTTATCCTTATATATGAGCCGCTCTGCGCAGAGTGCAAGCCTTCGTCCCACATCACGCTTATTGATAGGGTGAAGATCGTTTGATTCCCCTATGTCTATTGTCACTGCCATAGCAGTTTCGGGAATATCAAGACATTTTAGCTGCTGCTCTCTTACCTGTGCCCATGACAGCGGTACAACGCACCGAACAGGGTCATCAAAATTGCAGAGCTGTGTAAAAATCACGGGAATTTCATAGCCGCAGCGTTCCCTGTACATATTCACAAATGCTTTGAACAGCTCATAATATCTTTCGGGAGCACTGTCATTGGATTCGCCCTGATACCATATCAGTCCCTTGAATTTTATGCCGAAAGCGGGAGCGGTAAGTGAGCCATACATTGAAAGCGGCAGTCCTTGAAAGAATACATCGGGAGAAATATATTCACCCCTTGCAGCCACAGCGTATTCCCATTCACCCGAAAGATCAATGAGCTTATCTCCAAGCTTCAGACAGTATTTTTTACCCTCAACGAATCCTCCCCTGCCCTGTCTTACTTCAAGACGGATATGCAGGGTATTTTCACCTCTACGCAGTACTCCCTCGGGAACGGGATAAATTCTCGGCGGATACATATAGCCTGTTGAACCAACCGCCCCCCCGTTAACAAACACCTCGTCAGCATCTATCATTGCACCGAGAACAAGCACCGCACCTGAAATATCCATATCATCGGAAATTACAAAGTTTTTTCTGAACCATATCCTACCGCAGAAATTTGAAAGCATGGGGTCATCTCTGAAATAGAAAGGAATACGGCATTTTGTAAATTCGGGAGGAGAAGTAAAAATATTCCCCGAAACACTGTCCTTTTTTTCAAGCTCTGCACACCATTTTGCGTACTTTGCCCTGTCAGCCTCAGCCGTATTTTTTTCATAACCCTGAACAGTGCAGCGGGCAAGGAACTCCTCATAGCCTCCCAGCTCCATAAGCATTCCGTATGGCATTCTCGCTTCAACGGGAGAACCTCCCGCAGAGGTGTTCACAAGTCCGATGGGAACATCGAGCTTTTCCGAAAGCTTTTCGGAAAAATAATATCCTGCCGCACTCATATTCAGAATGTCATTTCCAAGGGCGTATTTCCACTCGCCGCCCTGAAAATCGTCATATTCCTCGTCTTTTCCGAAGCAGCACACAACGGGCACACGAAATTCTCTTATAAACCTGCTGCCTTTGGGAATTTTGGGGTCTAATGGGTCAATGGTACGAAAAATTGGCAGCTCCATATTTGACTGACCGCTTATGTGATAAAGCTCACCAAAAAGAACATCGGAAAATACTATCTTCTCGCCGCCGCAGGAAAAAGTCAATGTGTAGCTTTCAAATGAAGGCGGATATGGGGGAATAATTATTTCATATTCCCCGTTTTCATTTGAAACGGCAGATAATACCCTTTCAACGCCGCTGCTCCCTGAAACAGTAAGTGTTATCTTTTCATCGGAAGGTGACTTTCCGTGAACACAGTTCTCTGTTGCACTTTGAAGTATCATATGATCTCCAAAGAACCGCATTACTGTAAATTTTTCGCTCATACCTCTCACATCTCCGCAAGCTCTTTCATCTGCTCCTTTACAGCCGGATAAACCTTGTCATACAGTCTGAAAAACTTCTCATAAACAGGAACATTTTCGGTGATTGGCTCCTGTACCTTGTCAACGCCGCAGATCTGCTCGCAAGCCTCGGGAACGGACGCATAAATGCCTGCCGCTACCATGGCAAGGATAGCAACGCCCAGTGCAGGGCCTTCCTTAGATGCAGATGTCTTTACGGGGCAGCCGTAAAGGTCAGCAAGCATCTGTCTCCACAGAGGTGAGCTTCCGCCGCCTCCGCACGCCATCATATCGGAAACGTTGATATTCATTTCACGGCATATCTCCATGCAGTCACGGAGAGAATATGCAACACCCTCCATTACTGCTCTGAGCATATCCTTCTTTGTGTGCATTGCGGAAAGTCCGAAGAACATTCCTCTTGCATCGGGGTCAAGGTGAGGGGTTCTCTCGCCCATAAGGTAAGGGAGATAAAGCAGTCTGTTTGCACCGATGGGAACAGTGTCAGCTTCCTTGTCCATGAGGTAGTACTCGTCCACGCCCATGTACTTTGCGGTCTCCTTTTCAGCATTGCAGAAGTTGTCTCTGAACCATTTCAGAGAAAGTCCTGCGCCCTGAGTTACGCCCATGATGTGCCATGCTCCGGGAACTGCTGCACAGCAGGTGTGAACACGTCCCTTGGGGTCAATAGAAACCTGTGAAGTGTGGGCAAAGACTACTCCGCTTGTGCCGATAGTTGTGAAAGCCTTGCCGTCGGTAACAACGCCTGTTCCAACAGCCGCAGCAGCATTGTCTCCTGCACCGCCTGCAACAATAGTTCCTGCCTTGAGACCTGTAAGCTCGGCAGCTTTTTCGGTTATCTTTCCCGTTACCTCGCAGGACTCATATACCTTTGCCAGCATGGACATATCAATACCCAGCTTGTCGCAGATCTCCTTGCTCCAGCAGCGGTGCGGAACATCAAGAAGCTGCATTCCCGATGCGTCGGAGACCTCGGTAGCATACTCGCCTGTAAGCATGAATCTTATGTAATCCTTGGGGAGAAGGATATGGCGGCACTTTGCATAGTTCTCAGGCTCATTGTTCTTTACCCAGAGGATCTTTGCGGCAGTCCAGCCTGTG